>JAGBFY010000219.1 GCA_017936245.1 Kiritimatiellia bacterium | reverse complement strand
TTGCTTATTCGACTATGGATAAGCGTTTTCTCTTGCTTGACTTTCATGTCAAGTGTTCTGTATGTACGAAGGGAAAGTTTGGATGTTCAATAAAAATCACCGTGATTGCAGGTTTTTATTACGAATTCACGCGGCACGAGCGTTGAAATTTGGCGGAGGATGGTGTATACTGTGCGCGTTGCTTTTGAGGTGTTTGTGTTTTTTGTCATAGGGGTATGTTACCCCAAACCGACCCTCAATTGCAACACTCTTGCATCCATTCAACTAATGAATGGGATGCTAATGAATTAAAATGTGGGTCGAAGTGCTATGAAAGTGAAAGGTTTTCTTGCCGCAGCAGCTGCTCTGGTGCTGTTCTCGTGTGAGGCGAGGACGACGGGAATAATTCTTCACGGCTGGGATACGCTTCGCCAGACGCCGGAGGAGGTGCTTGCGAATGCGGATTCGTTTGCTGACACCTGTGCGGACGGCGTCACTTTGACCATCAGGAGGAAGCCGTCCGATGGACGCGATCTCTCCAGCGCCCGTCTCTTCAATGGTGTGCCGTGGCGGCATGGGGATGCCGAGGATATCATTCCGGTTTTCAGGGATATTGTCGGAAAGAAGAATCTGGGATTGAGTCTTCTGAACGTCTGGATAGTTCCGAAGAAGCGCCTTCGCTGGAATAATGACGCCGCCTGGGCTGTGGTCGAAACGAATTTTTCAGTTGTCGCCCGTTTGGCGAAGATGGGTGGTCTGAAGGGATTTGTGATAGACGAGGAGGATTACAGTTCCGCATTCCAGTTCTATCTTGATCCTGAAGTGGACGGTTCCTTCGAGGAGACTGCTGCTCTTGCGCGGAAACGTGGCGCACAGCTGTTCTCGGCGCTCTATCGGGAACATCCGCAGCCGATTCTCCTGTTCTTCCGCCTTCTTGTGAGCGAGGTGCACTATCGCTGGGTGGCGGATCCCGCGGCGCTTGTTCGCTCAAAAGGCCATCTCTGGCCCGCGTTCGTGAACGGAATGCTGGATGTTACGCCGTCCGGCGTGCAGATCGTGGACGGCAACGAGAGCGTCGGCTACAGGGGCGAGGCGGCGGACGGCGACTTCTGGCGTTCGGCCTGCCAGCAGCATACCGCCGCGCTGACGCTGGTGGAGCCGGAGAACCGTGCGCGCTACCGCGAGTGCATCCGCGCCGGATTCGGGCTTTACATGGATTCCTATGTTATCGAAAACGAAAAGTCCGCATGGTACAAGGGACCGGTGGACGGTTCGAGGCTGTCGCATTTCGAGGACAACCTGAAGCAGGCCGCCGCCGCTTCGGACGGATTTCTCTGGCTGTATTCGGAATGCAAGGCGTACGTTCCGTGGAACGGAGTGCAGGATGCGAAATGGAGCAGAGCCCAGACGTGGGAACAGGCTTTGCCGGGCGTCTATGACATGATAGATTCCGTGAAGAACACGCAGGAGTTTGTCATGCGCCGTGCGGATGAGTTGCGCAGGAGCGGAAAGTTCACTAACCTCATCGCCAATTCTTGCTGCGCAGGCACAAACACGTCCGGCCGGGCGGAATTTCGTCCCGGCGAGGTGCCACCGCCATACGGGGCCTGGCAGAACCCCAATTGGAGGCAGGGCGTGTTCGGTCTTGACGCTTCTGTCGGCGAGGGGGATCTTTCGTCGCTGTGCATGACGAACATCGATTGCGGGTTCTTCTATGTCGACATTCCGCGCAAGGTCGTGAAGGGCGAGCGTTACGGCGTTATGGTGTCTGCGAAAGGATCGAACGTGCGAGCGGACATCCAGTGGAAGATGAAGCCCGGAGTTGCGCCGTTGGAGGATACGCAGGTTCATTTTTCGAAGGAGGACGGCAATGGCTGGCGGCATGTGGCATCGGTGGTGCGTGTGCCTGAAGGGGCTGTCGGCATGAGACTATCCCTGAGCGTCAAAACATGGGTCGGGCGGAGGTCCGACAAGGTGTGGCTTGACAACATTGCGGTGTTTCCGCTGCCGTTCGACAGACGCATGAAGGTTGCCAG
This sequence comes from Kiritimatiellia bacterium, assembly GCA_017936245.1. Taxonomy (GTDB): domain Bacteria; phylum Verrucomicrobiota; class Kiritimatiellia; order RFP12; family UBA1067; genus UBA1731. Next base: position 1,179 of record JAGBFY010000219.1, on the reverse strand, counting down.
GTAGTCAAGCAGAAAGGGCCGGCACAGAGCCGCAGGGCTGATCGCACTGTCTGCCGAGGCGTAAAATTCCAACGGGATTGTCATGATGAATCGTTCAAAATTCGCAATGCCCTTGTTTGCTTCATTTCTCTCTGCGGCATCGGCGGCCTTCGCCGTCGCGGACCATTCCTTGACAGAGTTTCCTCGGCTTGCAGGCGAGAAGGACGACGCACCTCGTTTTCAGCGGGCCGTGGACGCATGTCGCGGCGGCGGGCTCCTTGCCGTTCCCGGCGGAAACTATACGTTGTCGCATACTGTGTTCGTCACCAATCTCTGTTCAATAGAGATGAGCCCCGGTGCCCGCATCAAAGCCATTGCGGAAATGGACTGGATGTTCAAGATCAACCAGAGGTGGCAGTACTACCCCAAGACCGCTCCAAAAGACGTGCAGGCCGAGATCTACAATCTTGCATTCCGAGGCGGCACTCTGGATGCCGATGGAAAGGCTTCGTGTCTTGCGGTTGACAACTACCGCCATTTCACCCTTGAAAATGCCACGTTCCTCAACGGCAAAAGATATGGAGTCGCCATAGAGACCGAGGGGGTCGGCTATGAGATGGTGGCGCGAAACCTGTATTTCAAGACGCTCATCCGGGGCCTCGCCGGGAATACCGCCGTTTTCACGTGTGGCGGAGACAGCCAGTACACCGATATAATCATCGTGGACTACACTGTCGGATTCCATGTGTTCTCCGGCGGTGCAAACCGTCTCACCCGCGTTCATGTATGGGGAGGTCCGGTTGGACATCCCGCGAAGCCGGGTGAGGTGCCGGACATGCTCAAGGACAGCGTGTGCTTCCGTATCGCCGGAGGAAACACGATTCTCCGGGACTGCTATGCCGACACCGGAGCGATCGGATTCTGGAACACCGGCAACAGGACGCAGATGTTCGGATGCCTTTACTTCAATAATGTCGGGTTTGGCCTCAGGGATGTCACGGTGATTCGCCATGATGGCAGCGCATTGTGGTGCGAAGGCGGAAACTTCCAGTGCAACACATCGGACACCAGATTGTATGTGGCCTCTCCGGGCTCTCGTCTGTGGTGGGGCGAAAACAACATATGTCCCGGGTTCAAATGCCCTCCGGTTCGCAACGTGTCGCCTGTGTCGCTTCAGGAGCCGTTGATCAGCATTGACGG
>JAGBFY010000218.1 GCA_017936245.1 Kiritimatiellia bacterium | reverse complement strand
CAGCAAGTGTTAACCTGGCACCTGCTGTTCCGTATCATACTCCAATCCGCGTCAGACTTTCAACCCCTATAGTTGCTCTTAAAAAAAGAACGCGGATACATTACCAAACAGACGAAATCCTATACATCACTAAAACTACACTAGTTTACAGAATAGCCCCATTCGCAATCGAAATTGCAAATCTTTTCAGGGTCTCACCCCAGCTATTCCATTCGCAATCGAAATTACAAATCTTTTCAGGGTCTCACCCCATCATACCAACCTGTGACGCAATCCATAGCCGAACGATGGGGATACGTCAAGGCATCACTTGCCAAGAACGGCACCCCAATTCCAGACAACGACATCTGGATTGCCGCAACGGCACTCGAAACCGGCGCGAGGCTCATTTCCTACGACAGACATTTCGACTCTGTCGGAGGGCTTATCCGCCTATCGCCGTAAGAAGTCTGCGCCGCAGAACCTGTTTCGGTCATCCCCGCTGAACGCGGCGGTTGATTCTTGCAATGAAATCCTCAAGTTTTTCGCCCCCCTTCCACAACGGCAGGGTGACAGGTTCCAAGGGTCTGTCCCCATCGGAATCTGTCATGGAGATTCCCCGAAGACGCAAAAGAAGGGATGGATCGCGCACCATCGCATCCGCAAGAAGGTAAAGGACGGCGGCGATGTGCTTGCATGGCTTTGACCAGTCAGGGCAGCTGCACCAGAATCTGTCCACACCAAGTTCAGGATATGGGGACAGACCCTTCTTTGAAAATAGCTCCTCGACGGAGGTAGGCATTTCGCCGGCAAGTATCCGCCCTACGGTCATGTCGCCAAGCTGCTCACGCACATTCACGAGTGAGCCATCTCCGCCAATCGCAAGCGGCGCAAAATCTATCTTAACAACATACGGATCGGGTCGCGCACCAAGCACGGTCGCCTCGACGTGCGTCCCCATAACCGCAAGTGATGTAACCTGCCCATGTTCAGCGTAAACCTTGCCGCGCCCGGCACGTGCGCCTATGCGCATCTCCTCTATGCCGCGCAGCCAGCCTTTGGCCCACCACGCGCCACGGGGCAACGCCTTGAGATACTGCGCACGGAAACCGTTCGCATTTCGCGGAATCCGCGGCGCGTATCTCTTCTTGCTCATGGGTAAGACCCGGGACAGGCGTCGGTCTTACGACGTCATCAGCCCGCAACGCCGTTGGCGATGCCGAACGCAAGACCGCGAAGCTCAGCGAGGCCGACAAGGCGCCCGCCGTAGTCGTAGCCGCTGTAGCACTTGCGGACACGGTCGATCTCCATGTGGCGGCCATGGTCGGGTCGCACCACGATGCCTTCGCCGCGGCGCTTCTCCTCTGCGAACAGGGCCTTGATGAGACCAATCATATCGACCTTGCCGACCAGATGGCTCTCGGACTCCCGGAAGATTCCGGGAGCCTCATGCTGAATGTTGCGGAAGTGGCAGAAATAGATGCGTTCGGCGAATTCCTTGAAGATTGCGACCTCGTCGTTCTCGATGCCTCCGCCGAGCGAACCCGTGCAGAGCGTGAGACCGATGTGGGACGACGGACATTCCTTGTACATCTGACGGATGTCGGCGGCGTTCGAAAGGATGCGCGGCAGACCGAAAATCGGCCGGGGCGGATCATCCGGATGGATCGCCATGTTCACGCCCGTATCGTCGAGAACAGGAGTGATTTCATTCAGGAAATCGTACATGTGCTTGCGGAGCGTGGCGTCGTCGATATCCTTGTATGCGCCAAGCTGATCAAGGAACTGCTGCGGCGTAAGGTCATCCACGGTGCCGGGCAAACCGAGAAGGATGGAATTGCTGATGCGCATGCGTTCGATTGTAGGGAGCTTATCCCAGAAGAAACGGGCGCGCTCCTTCAGTTCCTCATCGTACTCCTGCTCCGCACCGGGGCGCTTCAAGGCGAAAAGATCGAATGCCGCGACCTCAAGATGGTTGTAGCAAAGAACGTCAGAGCCATCGGCCAGCACGTAGTTGAGGTTACTGCGCGTCCAGTCCAGAATCGGCATGAAGTTGTAGCACACGGTGCGGATACCGCATTCCGCAAGGTTGCGGATCGTCTGCTTGTAGTTCTCGATATAGGTCTTCCAGTCGCCGGAATGCTTCTTGATATCCTCATGCACAGGCACAGACTCAACCACGCTCCATTCCATGCCTGCGGCACGGACGGCATCCGCCTGAGCACGGATCTCCTCGACGGGCCAAATCTCGCCCGCCCTGCGGCGATAGAGCGCTGCAACAACATCCGTAACACCGGCCTGACGGATCTCCTTCAAGGAAATCGCATCATCCGCACCATACCATCTCCAACCTGACTTCATAAGCTTTTGCTGTCTCTTTTTCTTTATTTGATGAAAATTCCGGGAGCAAGATACACTCCTCCCTAAAAAAATTGGCGTATATTATAGAATATCGTCAATCGATGGTCAATAATCGATTTAACTTCTTCAAGCCTGCACAGATTTCATGAGAATCAGAGTTTATCCATTCGTACGGAAACGTCCTGCACTTATCAGGCTTCACGGGATGGATGCGACAGCGGTTATCTTCAGTCAGCCACACACATGAGTCGTCTGTGCGGCTTTTGAGCACCAATCCCTTCCGATCCGGCGCAACATCGGTTTCATTTGCTATGAATTCACTTTCTGCCATCCCAAGAAATGCAGCAATACGGGATATCTCGCTCTCTGAGACCCTCACGATTCCGTTCGGAATACGGCAACAGGCTCCACATCCCTGACATTCAAACGACTCCATAAATTCTTTCTTTCTGTTTTTTCCGAGTATTCATCTTACTACAATTGTCAGTGGACGGGACTGCACGGTAAATGCAACCGACACGTTATCGATCGCCATCGCAGCTGCATTTGATGTTGCGCTCCGCCGCCACCGAAGCATGAAGTAGCCATCCTTGGCGATGTTCGCATCCGTTATCTCCGCTGAAATTTCAGTTGCCACCGGAAGATCTTCGCCGCTTTCCAGTCCGGAAGTGTTGTCTTTTGATGTGAAATAGGTCAAGTCGTCGCAGACACGCCAATCGCCATCCGCAGAGACAGACACAAGCTCGTTTGTGACAAGATACTCGCACACAAGCTCTTGCACTTCCTTATTCTTGAACCCGAACTGCATGCCGTCAAACCTGACCGCAATCTTGCGCACAGAGAATGCCGTGTCGTTATGGAAGGATAGTCCATACACGTATTCATCCGCCGTGCCGGTAGTCATCGTTCCAAGGGAATATGTTTCCGCTACCTTGTTCGTCGCCCAATAGGCGTACAAACCTTTCTGGGTGCCCGCCCCATTATTGCGAATCACATCAGATACCGGGTCATCACCACAATACGCCTGCCAATGGGGCAATGTCGTCCCATTCAGCCAATCTGCCGTGTTTTTGCTTGTCGGGAATACATTTGTAAGCGAACTAAAATCTTCGTACCAGATGCGTTCCCCTCCCTTACGCGAAATTCCGGAAAGCACAACTGCGTCCAGAACGGGCTGCGGGGGCGGATTGACAAGATCCACCGTATTCGTTGTTG
>JAGBFY010000217.1 GCA_017936245.1 Kiritimatiellia bacterium | reverse complement strand
ATTTAGCTCAGTTGGTTAGAGCGGCTGCTTTACATGCAGCGGGTCGGGAGTTCGAGTCTCTCAGTCCCCACCAAAAGTCAAAATCGAAAAGGAGAAGCGCGGCTTCTCTTTTTTTTTGTTTCCCGCACAAGGGATGGTCTGGTAGAATACGGGATTTATGTATGTTAAAGCATATGGTATAATCTCCCGCCATGGATATTGAAGCAAAGATTGCGCGGTTGGTGCGGAAAACGTCAAGCACGCTGCCGCAGGATGCGCTTGATGCTCTGAGGGGGGCAATCCGGCGTGAAACCAAAGGTTCTTCGGCTCGAATGGTGCTTGAGACGCTCGTCGAGAACGCCACGCTCGCCTGCAGGAAAGGCACTCCCATGTGTCAGGATACCGGAACGCTCACGTTCTTCGTGGATGAGCGTCTGCGGAACGTGGTGACACCTACGGCGGTCAAAAATGCCGTTGCGTATGCGACGGAGAAGGGTTGGCTGCGCCGCAATACCATTGACTCCGTATCTGGACGTTCAATCGATTCCAATACGTGTGAAGGTGCGCCGGTTATACACTATGTCGAAGCGTCGGGTCCGCGCTCCGCGCCTACGGTCACGCTGCTGATGAAGGGCGGCGGATCGGAAAACATGAGTAGACAGTATTCTCTTCCGGATTCATCCATTGGTGCGGGTCGCGATCTTGAGGGCGTTCGCAGATGCATTCTCGATGCCGTGCAGAAGGCGCAGGGATATGGTTGTGCGCCAGGTATCCTTGGCGTGTGTATCGGCGGCGACCGTGCTTGCGGGTTCGAGGAGGCCAAGCATCAGCTTCTGCGAAAGCTTGACGACGTGAATAGGGCTCCTGAGCTTGCCCGGTTGGAGAAACGTATTCTCAAGGAGGCGAATTCGCTTGGGATAGGTCCTATGGGGCTTGGCGGAAAGACAACGCTTCTAGGCGTCAAGATCGGAAGCCGTCCGCGTGTTCCCGCGAGTTTCTTTGTCACGGTTGCGTATCTGTGCTGGGCGGCGCGCCGCCAGACGGTGAAGTTTCCCTTGGAGGTCTTGAAATGAAGCGTCTTTATTATCCCTTCTCCGAAAAGGAGGTGCGTTCTCTCAATGCGGGGGATGCGGTTCTTGTATCCGGCAAGGTGTTCACCGGACGAGACAGGTTTCACAAGCATTTTGCAGACGGCGGTGAGATTCCGGTCGATTTTCGAGACGGAGCTCTTTTCCATTGCGGCCCCGTAATGATCCGCAAGAATGACGAATGGAAGGTTGTCGCGGCCGGTCCCACCACGAGCGTCCGCGAGAATCCATATGAGCCGGATTTCATCAAGGCGAGCGGAGTGCGTCTTGTGATAGGAAAGGGCGGCATGGATTCCAACACTCTCGCCGCCTGTGGAAAGTATGGCTGCGTGTATCTTCAGGCTGTCGGTGGTGCCGCCGCTCTCACGGCGGCTTGCGTAAAACGTGTTCCAAGTGTCAATTTCCTTGAGGAATGGGGAGCGGCTGAAGCGTGCTGGGAATTCGAGATGGAGGATTTTCCGTGCGTGGTGGCGATGGATTCGCATGGAACGTCGCTTTTCGGTTCGATAGCCGATGCTTCAGGAAAAGTCCTTGACGGTCTGTTAGGGAGGACAAAGTAATGGTCAAAGGTCTGGTGAAATTGTGCTTTTTTGCTTGCTTTGCGCCTTCGGTCGCATTCTCGTCCGTTGTGGAATGGGAATTTCCGCGAGAAGGCGGCTGTCATGAAGGGTTGGCCTTTGCCGATGGTGTGACTGGCGTTCTCGTATGGGGTGGCGGCGATACTGTTAAACTGACCGTTGGTCGCGGCGATCTGTGGGATCATCGCGGCGGATACAAGTGGATGGAGTCGCAGAGCTACAGCAACATTGTTTCGCTTGTGCAGGCTGGAGCAAAGGAGGAACTTTATGCGCTTTTCAAGAAGGAGACGCCCACGGACGAGCCGCGCAATCCGTGCATGCTTCCGCTGGGGCGTGTTGTGGTGAAGATCATTGGCGGCACACTTACGTCGGGAACGCTCGACACGAAGAATGGGCTTGGCAGCCTTGAATTCACAGTCAACGGTGAAACCAAGTGTGCCGAGATTGCGATGAGCAAGGCGTCCCGTGCTTTTGCGATGAGATTTCCGAAAGGTGTGGATTTCACGGTTGACGTTCTTCCCTCTATCGAGATGCCGAAGGTCAAGGAAGTCCTTGAGCCTCGCAAGTTCAAGCCGGTGGAATGGTTTTCGGGCCAGGACTCGTCTTTTGGCGGATTCAACTGGTCGCTTCCTGCCGACAGGAGCGTGTCTCTTGCATGGAAGCGCAGGGGTTCAGACCTGTTCATCGGAACGTCTCGCGGCGGAGAGAAGGTTGTTCTTCCCAATGCATTCGATGCGGTCAGGGAAGGTTCTGTCGCGCATTGGAACAGGTTTTGGGCGGAAGGCGCTAAGGTTACGGTGCCTGACCCCATCATTCAGAGGATGTTCGATTACGGGATGTACCGCTTTGGCGCGATGACCGATCCGGACGGCATACCCGCCGGGCTTCAGGGTGCCTGGCTTGAGGATGACAAGCTCGTTCCCTGGAACGGCGACTACCATTTCAACATCAACGTACAGGAATGCTATTCTCCGGCGTACCGAGGCGGGCATTTCGGCAATCTGATGCCGCTGTTCAGGATGGTGCTTTCGTGGCGCGATATCCTCAAGGACAATGCGCGCAAGTTCGCCGGAGTGGATGGCTATGTGCTTCCCCATTCCGTGGATGATCGCGGTGTGTGCATCGGCGGTTTCTGGACGGGTACGATAGACCATGCTTCAACCGCATGGATCGCGTCTATGATGTACCGTTATGTGAGATATTCCGGTGATGTGGAGTTTCTCAGGGCGGGGGCGTACGATTTCATGAAGGGGGCAATGCGCGTCTACCGTGCGATGATGGAGGAATGCGAAGGCAAGCTTTCGATCCCGGTCGGGCCGTCACCTGAGTGGGGCGACAAGGATGTACAGAAGGCGGTCGGACGCGATCCGAGCTTCCAGCTTGCGGCGGCGCACCGTCTTGCTCGAGATCTCATTGATGCCGCGAAGCGTCTTGGCGAGGCGCCTGATCCGATGTGGCTGGACGTCGAGAAGCGTCTTCCCCCGTACACCGCCGATCATTCAGGCATAATGCTTTTTAAGGGACAGCGCTTTGTTGAATCGCACCGGCACCATTCGCACATGGCGGGTCTCTATCCGTTCGACACGATTGATTTTTCCGATCCCAAGACCCTCCGTACGGTGGAGATGACCTATCGCAACTGGACGCGCATGGGCATGGGGCTTTGGAGCGGCTGGTGCGTTACGTGGGCGTCGATTCTCCATACGCACATAGGCAATGCTCCGGCGGCGGTATTCATGCTCCACGCCTGGGATACTTTCTTCACGAACCCTGGTTACGGTTCCCGTCATGATGTGTACAATCAAGGGCTCTCCATCATGCGTCGCGGCACGAACTCCGGACGGTTCACAGTTGCCGGCGACGCCCCCGGCGAGGAGATAATGCAGATGGACGGCATGTGCGCATCGGTAACGGCGATCATGGAACTTATGGTGCATGATGTCAACGGCAGTCCGAAGTTCTTCTCTGGCTGCCCTGCGATGTGGAAGGAGGTCTCCTTTGAGAACATCCGGCTTTCCGATGGACGCAAGGCTTCAGGAACCAGAAAGCGCGGAAAAATCACTGTCACATTCTCTGATGACCGCATTCGATGAGGCACCTTCGGTTTTTGCAAAAACCGAAGGTGCGGGGCGGCGGATGGCGGCATTCCGCCGCATCATCCACTCCACCTAGAGTCTCGAATGCCACTGGTCTTCAGAAAGTTGATGGAAAATCAAGGAAAATCAAGGGAAAATCAAGGGGCACACCCTTCAAGACAGTAAGATAAGTTAAAAAGAGTGGTGGATATTTGATTAATTGAATGATTTCTGCTGATTTTTGAAGGGACAGGCCCTTCAAAATTAACGCGCAAGCTGCGCGTTGTACGGTTGGGTCAAGGCAAATGGATGTGATGAGATTTCGTCCGCTCCGTAATCCCGTTAATCCTATCAGAAGTTGTAATCGAGTTGAGAATCAGTCCAAACCATATTCTCATTCATTCTTTATCTCATCAGAAGCGAGAGAACTGTTCCTAAGCGAATTCTCATTTCAAGAAAGTTACAAGGACATAGTTGTGCGTAAGGGTTCCCAAGCGAGAGGGTGAGGTTCCGGAAAGTGAGGTTTTGAGAAGGGCGGGTGTCCTTTACGGAGAGGATCGTCGGTGTGGCAAATAGGGTCTTGTCCCTGCCTGGAACGGTGGTGGGGGATGGAGGGTTTGCTGTGAGGGATGGGCGGTTTGTGAACGGGGTGATAATCGGGAGCAGGGGATTTGTGGGTGAGATGGCAAGCAGGCATTCGCTCT
>JAGBFY010000216.1 GCA_017936245.1 Kiritimatiellia bacterium | reverse complement strand
CTGTACTCCCTTAAGCAGTTTGGCAAGGCGGACTTCATACCTCGGATCGCCTTCCTTGATTCCGTTGATTTCCGGTTCTCTTCTGCGGGCGGCATCACCACTGCCAAGGCCGAGTCCGCCGGAAATGCGCATCGCTGTGAAATGGTACTTGTTGAAACCCTGCTCTATTCCTTCATCCCACTCCTTCCAGTTGAACACAGGTTCGTCGCCATTCCATTTCGGATACCAAGCCCTTCTGCCATACGTAGCGCCGGCCGATGCCGAAATGTGGTATTCGGAGAACATCTGAAGGTATTTGTCGTAGACGCGCAGACGATCCTCTCTATTTTTGAGACCATGATACTGATCCACCATCGCAGGATAGAAACCAAAAAGAGACTTGCAGGTCATCCTGTCCGGCAGTTCAAATCCGAACACCTCCACAATAAGCGGAACTCTACGCTCAAACTTCCTGAACAGCCGTGGTCCGCCAGTACGCTCGCCGCGAACCGTGACCCATCCGCGATAGACACCCTTGCGCGCACCTCTGGGTGCCTTCACCTTGACCCAGAACGGCTGATTTTCTTTCGCCTTGAGCGTCATAGGCGCGGACTGCGGAGGTATCGGATCGGGATACATGCCTGGCAGTGTGGAATAGTCCACAGGCTGCTCCACACACACATAGGCAACCTTCAGCACCTTGGCCTCCAACAAGGGAATCTCGACATCCACTGTGACGTTGGACACGACCTCGTTAGGGGTGAGCACAATCTGGACCGCCTCGGTTTCATTCGCCGCCATGGAAAGTTCAAGTCCCTTTGAACGGGCGGTCGGAGGGAGCCTATCGCGCGGAATTCTCCAACCGGAGCTGGCACGCCACAACGCAAGCGCAGATGACGTATCCGGCAGGAGTTCGCCATAATCGCTACGGTAATATTCCGGCACAGTGAACCTCGGCGGCGCGACATGCTTGCCTACATCCGAATACACTGTTGCGCCGGACGCATACAGCGGCCTTCCAGAAACCGTGCCGGTAAAACTGTAGCCACCAAGCTGAACTGCATGCGCTTTTTCACCCTTCACGCGCACAAAAATCCGGTCCGCCGGGAACATTCCGGCATCAAGAGAGATCTTGACGGTACGGTTCGATGCAGTTGCGCTCCCGATATCCGACCAGGAGTCACCGTCCTTCGAAACCGCCAACCGTACATCACCGCTACCAAAATATCTAGTGCCGAGCGAAACCTCGCCGGAAAGGAACTGCCGTCCTGAAAGTTCATGTTTCCACACAATCTGGCCACCATGGACGAGAGGGTACCGGTCAGTGTTCAAGCTGGCGGATCCACGCCAGGAGAAAAGAGGCCTTGAATGGTTGTGATGGCGGCTTCCGGCCATATCGCTGAACATATACTTCGTGCCGAGCATCGTCTCGCCGTCACCAAGAGTCAACTCGCCGTCTGTCGCATGAACAGCCTGCTGCTCCGTCACACTCCAGTTGCGCACGAGAACATTTCCGGAAACCTTCCACAATGTGAACCGTATTGGCATTTCAGTAACCGGTTTATCGCTCGACGGTGTGGCGACAATATCCGAATATGCGGTCCAATCCTCTTTTAGCGGAACATCTACATTCCTTCCAGGCAGCCCCGCACATACGGTTCGACCCAAAGTATTGAAGCTTTCCTTTCTCGCCTCAAAGGAGACCTTGTAGGGTGTAAGCGGTTTCACTGAATACTTTTCAGTATATTTCGTATCGGCGACATTACCGTCTCCGGATATCGTAAGCTCAGCGGCGTTAACGCCTCCCATAACCGCAAAAACAAACGCAGCAATAATCGACTTCATGACATCTCCAAGCTGGTTCAATGATTTTGCCCCGCCCTGCAACCGGACATTCCCGATCATTTCAGCCTTGATGGCTTAACGACATCCTTTACGATCTGCTTCATCAATGTGGCCTGTTCAGCCGAAACATATTCCGGCCTATAGGCGCACGAAGTGACATCCACGTCAAACAGGAAAGAGGTCCACAGAAGCGCCTGGAAGTATTCTCCAGCGGGACCAAGATGGAAAAGATCCTTCCCCCTGCCAACAACATCTCCTTCCGTTCCCTTGACAGGCAGACGCTTACGCCATTCCTGAACCGCGTCACCCATCGGGATTATGCGGAAACCATACACAGCGGCGAAGTCACGGTAGGCGCAGCGGAGCTTTTCATACATCTCATCTTGAGTGATGCCCCATTGCGCCAGACGCTTCTCTCCGACCGCATAGCTCCATGTCTGCTGCATCACAATCTCAGCCCCGGGCGCAAGCTCGCGGATCGTCTTGACGACAAGATCGCCGCATGGACGGTATGACTCCGGCCGCCAGCTGTATCCGCTCGCCTGCTGGATCGTCACAACATCCCAATCCCCGCACTTCAGCATCTGCGGAATGTTGTTGCGAGTAAGATCCTCAAAGCCGGAACCGTACAGTGACTTGTCGGCATTTCGGATGCACTCGGTGAAATAGTCCATGCCGCACCAGTTGCGGTCAATCCTGTATGGACGGAAGTCAACGTTATTGGTCACAATGTTGTTGGCGTGGCGTTGAAGCGAACAGCCGCCGATATACATAGATGTTATATCCAGTTTTAGTCCAAGCGATTTCGCAACCATCGGTATGTGCTTCATGCAGGAAATGGAAAAGCTGTTCCCTATCATAAGCACACGCAGAGGTTTCTGTTCCTGCGTTGTTTCGCATCCGGCGGGAAACACCGTCACGAATGACACGATCGCGATGCACATCAAATTTAAGGTTTTCTTTATCATTTCTTTCAGTCCTTTTCTGTCGCTGATTATATCACAAATCACGCTCAACACCCGCATAAAAGCAAAGACCCCTTCACAGGACGAGGTCTTCGCATTCATATATCCGCAAAGTGGATTACTTTGTGACCTTGCGGCCCTTCACGCCGGCGGCGGTGGCTGCGTTTTCCTTGGCCTTCTCGTGCGGACGGAGCGAACGGACAGCCTCGCCGGCCTTCCACATTTCGCTGTCATGCATATCCTGAAGCTTCTTGGCCATGAATTCCTTGTAGTCGGCGCGACCGGTGTCGCGGATGACCTCGCGGGCCTCCTTCATCGTCTTCGTAGAAGCGTAGAGCTTCTTGAACACGGGCTCCGTGGCCTTGCGGAAGAGCGGACGCCACTTGAGAGCGCCGTGCTGCGCGGTCTGCGAGCAGTTGGAGTACATCCAATCCATGCCGTTCTCGTCAACGAGACGGGCGAGGGACTGCGTGGGCTCTTCGCACGTTTCATTGAACGCCTCGGACGGGCTGTGGCCGTTTGCGCGGAGGCAGTAGTACTGAGCTTCCATCACGCCGCAGAGAGCACCCATGAGAATGCCGCGCTCGCCGACGAGGTCGGAGGTCACTTCGTTGTGGAAAGTGGTCGGGAAGAGGTAGCCGGAACCGACGGCAATACCGATGGCGAGAGTGACCTCTTCAGCATTGCCCGTTGCGTCCTGCGCGATGGCATAGGAGGAGTTGATGCCGGCGCCGTTGAGGAAGTTGCGGCGAACGTTCGTGCCCGATCCCTTGGGAGCAACCATGATCACGTCCACATCCTTGGAAGGATTGACGCCTGTGATCTTGCGGTACTCATAGGCGAAACCGTGCGAGAGGTAAAGCGTCTTGCCGGGGGTCATGTACTTCTCGATCTTCTTCCACACCTCGCCAACGGAACCGTCGGACGTGAGAAGCATCACGATGTCACCCTTCTCGGCAGCCTCTTCAATGGAGAAGAGCGTCTTGCCAGGCACCCAGCCATCCTTGAGCGCACGACCCCAGCTGGAGTTCGCACCCTTGCTCTTACGCTGACCGACGATCACATTGATGCCGTTGTCCCGCATGTTGAGCGCCTGCGCAGGCCCCTGAATGCCGTAGCCAAGAACGGCGATTGTCTTGCCCTTGAGAACCTTCTGGGCCTTCTTGAGCGGAAACTCCTTGCGCGTCACGATGTTTTCGGTAACGCCGCCAAAGTTGATCTTCATTTCAGTCTAACTCCTTTGTTTTTTGAAAAACGTTGTATAGTATATCACTTTTCCGCCCCAACCGCAAATCGCACATACGTTTGGGTAGCCAAACATCGAGCTTATCTCACTTTTGAAGGATTACCGTCGATGAATGTTCACCGGCAGAAAGCGTTCTGTCTGGTGATCCCGGCAGACGCAACACGGCAGTTGCGTTCGGCGGCACCGTAACGTTCACGGCAATCTTTTCCCCGTCCCTTCTCCAGTTCACGGAAATCCGTCCGCACAGGCTCATGACACTTGCCGACACATGGCTAAGCTGCGGAATGAATTCAGGTGCCACTATGAACTTCTGGAATGCACAGACTGCTGGATCGGGCGTAGCCGCCGAACCTCCATCCGGCAGACGAATCCCCGCAAGACGCTGATACGCCCAACAGGCAAAGTCTCCGAACATGATGTGATTGCGGGAAGCGCCATCCTCCCAGTCCTCCCATAGAGCCGTGCCGCCCTTGCGCAACCAGGCAGCAGGAGAAGGCTCGCCCGGATGGACAAGCATGGCATATGCAACATCACTTCTGCCAGCATCGCTTAAAGCGCGAAGCGAGTGCTTCATTCCAAGCACCCCCATCTGGGTTTTGCCGCCCGCATTTTCGAAAGCAGCAACAAGCCGCGCCCTTGCGGCGGCAAGATGCTCTTCGGGTACGACCCCGTACGACAACGCCATACCCTGCGCGGTCTGCCCGCCATTGTCATACACGCCTGGTGCTTTCATCAGCTTGGCATTTATGGACGCCTTCGTTGCCGCAGCGCCGGCGGCGAAACGTTCCGCGTCATCCTTGAATCCCTTGAGCGCGGCAATCTTCGCGGCGATTTCCTGAGCCTGCATATAGTAGCATGACGAAGTGAAAAGGGTTGACGGCATGGCCTTCGAATCCGCAGGCACCCAATCCCCAAGACCATGCTTTACAAGGCCATCCGTCGCTTTTGTCGCAGTGTAGGCCAGATAGCGTACAAGCGTTGGATATATCTCGTCGAGGATGCGACGGTTCCCTCGATATATGTAGAGATTCCATGCGATCACCGGCAAAGCCGAATCCCATGCAGGGCCGTTCCCCCACTTGAACCCCCAGCCTGCAGTCGGAACAATCCCGGGAAGATCGCCCTTTTCGTTCTGCGCATCACAGATATCCCGCAGCCACTTTTCATATCCGCTTGTGTTCCCGTAGCAATACTGGGCAAGCTCACATGCAAAAGAGGCATCCCCCATCCATCCGTTCTTTTCACGATGCGGACAATCCGTCGGGAATCCATCCGTATAGTTGGATCTGAACGCAACATCAGCCATATCCATCAGGCTGTTGAACACCGGATCGGAACATTCAAACGTCGCCTGACGGGGAAATGTCGTATGAATGAATTTAGCAACAATGTCATCCTTGCGCAATTTTGTGCGCAGCCCACGTATCACCACATACTGAAAACCGTTATAGGTGAACTTCGGCTCGTACATCTCCACTTCAGAACCGGAACAGACTATGCGGTCTGTCTGGAACCCGGTATCAACGGTGCAGATGTTTGTGGAGGCGGAAGCGTCGAAATAGCAGTCGATCCGACGTCGGTCCGGTCCAGATGCCGGTTTGCGAAGATCTCTGATGATTCCAGGCGAAGGCGCCACCGGAGAGAAATCCTTGTTAACACGCTCATCGTAGCGAACAGAAACAACATCCCCCTTCTGTGCACCACGTATCGACAGACGCACCCATCCTGAAATATTCTTCGGAAATGCCACCACCTGCACATTGCCGGTAAATGAATGGATTGCAACAGGCCGAAACTCTTCAACGGATTCTGCCGCATGATGCGACTCGGCTACAAGACGGCCTGACGGACCGTTCACCTCTACAGCGGGTATGACATTTGCACGATAATCGGGAAGAGAATCGTCACAAACTCCAATCACCTCACCCTCACGGAAATCGTCATATCCGATCGAACTCGGCATCTGCCGCCATGTGCGGTCAGAAACAACAGTTTCCGTTGTGCCGTCCGCGTAAGTGAGCTCAAGCCGTGCAATCATGCATGGAGGAGCTTTCCATGGAGCCTTCTCAAACCACCAGTGCGACAACGCCCGCACACAGAAAAGCCCATGTCCAACAAGGACAGAAAGAGTATTTTCGCCATCCTTGATCTCATCCTCAACCTGATACGTAGAATACAGAACCGTTTTGCAGTAGTCCGTCGGGGATGGATCGAGCAGTTTGGTGCCGATACGCCGTCCGTTCAGTGAAGCCTCGTAGTACCCCAAACCGGTAATGTGGAGATCAGCCTTCACGGGCTTGGACTTTACCGTGAAACGCTTCTCAAAACAGGGGGTTGGAACTTCGCTTCCTGACGAAATCCATTTTGCACCCCAGCACTCCCTGAGCATACCCCACTGCCATTTTGCCGGACAGCTCCAATCGCTCTCACCCTCGGATGTCCAGGTCTTCACCTGCCAATAGACACGTTGTGACGGCATAGGCATCTTGCCGGAGTAGGCTACGCCATATGTTTCACGTCCGCAAATCATGCCTGAATCCCAAAGATCCGCATTGCCGGACAAAAGGCGATCTTCCGTGGATGCCGCCCGAATTCTCCACGCAGTCTGCCCATCACCAGACTGCCATGAAAGCCTCGGGTGCACGGTTTCAATACCGATTGGATCGGTGCGGTATTCACATTTCAACGATACAGGCTTGCCTCCACCAGAAACGGCGAAGGCAACCATCACAGCAAGCGTGCCGAAAAGGCCGCGCATTGCTTCCTTCCAACGACTTACATACACGCAGGACATCAATGTTTTCATGACACCAATTATACCACAACTGCACTGAATCCACCCCGATAAGGTGTTTTCCGCCGCTCAAGTCACGGCCGCAGATTAGGCATGATCCTTGCCGATGAATTCGCAAGGTGCCTTTGACGCACACAGGCCGCGCATGAACTGGATTCCGTACCAGACATGGGAAAGGAACACGCCCAGCTCCGTAACGGCCCACCGAAAAGGATTAATGGAAAACGTCGTAAGCGCAGTAAGCGACACATAGAAGATGAGCGGAGATGCAAGCACTGCCGCACGAGGCCCCAGCACCCCTCCACCTATGAAATCCCGCAAGGCGAACACCCCTGCCAGTGCAACCAGATACAGAACGAAAAGCGTAGGAACGAAATAGGAGAACCGGCAACTCGTAACCGGGAAGCGCTTCACGAAATATCCGCGGTGGAAGCCGTAGCGACCAAGCTGGCGCAGATGTGCAGCAAAAAGCGGACGGCGATGGTGGTATACCAATGTCCACGGATCATAGACGATGCGCCTTTTGGCCTTGCAGACTATATCCTCGCACAGCAAGGTGTCCTCACCTGGCCAAAAGTCAGTGCGGTATCCGCCTATTGAATCGAGAACATCCTTCCGGACAAAAAGGTTGCAGCTTGGATAGTCGTCTATATCCTTTCGCACCCTGCCGCCAAGATAACGGTAGCGGTAGTTCCCCGAAACGAAGATGTTCTCATATACGCGTCCGCCGCATTTCGCCCAGAAACCGTCCCCTGGAGGTGTCACGCCTGGCCCGCCCAACGCACCGATGGTCGGCTCGCCGAAATATTTTACGGCGTTCTCAAGCCAACGCGAATCCGGATATGCATCGTCATCAATGAACGCTACGATTTCACCTTTAGCCGCAGCGATGCCGATGTTGCGCTTTTCCGCAGGACGCACCTTGCCGGTGGGAATCACCGAAAGCGGGTATCCGTAGTCCTTAGACGAATCAAGTTCGCCATCAGGAAGCACTATCACCTCGAAATCACGGTATGTCTGGCCTGAAAACGCTTCCAGACATTCATCAAGCATCCAAGACCCGTTTGGACAAGCAATGACGACACTTACCAACGGATTGCGATCTAGCGGGGGCGGCACCTCAACATGCGCATAGTAGTTCAAGAGTCTCAGCCGATAGAACACGGCAAGAGAATCAATGGACATCTGCTTCACCGTCTTCACCGAAAGGGCGCCAAATCCGTCACCGAACTTTATGGCGACAGGAGCTTCCGCTATCTTGGCGCCGAGCCCATAGGCAATCGCCAGGAGCTCAAGATCGAAGGCATACGCCTTCACCAGCATACGCTCCAGCGCTCCGCCAAGAATCTCCCGCTTGAACAGCTTCATGCCTGTCTGGGTGTCGGTTATGGGCAACCCGATGAAGAACCTCACAAGTGAAAAATACACCGCGCTCGCCAGCCGTCTGTGCCACGGATACCTCACTCGCGACTTCGGATGGCGCTTCGAGCCTATAACTATATCCGCCTTCTCGGACTCCATCCTCTCAAGAAACACAGGCAGATATCCGGGCAATATTTCAAGGTCGCCGTCAAGCAGCAAGACCAGTTCTCCCTTGCTGACATGGAAGCCAGCCTTGAGTGCGCCGCCCTTCCCTACGTTCTTTTCGAGAATCACTGGACGCCGGATATTGCCGTCCCCTCCGGAAGCCCATTTGCGAAGAACATCTGACGTACCGTCGGTGGATCCATCGTCCACGGGAATCAGTTCATAGGTCAAGCCCGTGCGTTTCAGCACGGACTCTACCTTATCAAGGTTTGCGCCAATCTTTTCCGAAAGATTGAACGCAGGCAATATGACCGAAAGCCTTACCAAAGGAATCCCCTACGGACGAAACGGGCAATCCAACCACCGCCGGGAGCAAGATTGATCTTTATCTTTTCTCCGGCCTTGAAGGATTCCGACTTCTTGACGTAGTCAGTCGCATCGCGATCGGCATTGACTCCATCCGCAAAAATCTCGGCCCGCCACTTGCCTTCACCAAGGAAGGACGTGTCGATCTCCATCGTGCACGGATCCCAGGAGTTGATGGCCGCCACATACCACGCCTCACCCTTACGGCGGGCGATGGCGGCGGACTTCTCCATCTCACCTGGAAGCCCGATGGTTTCATCCCATACAACGGGCACCTTAGCCATGAACTCAAAGCATTCACGGTTGCGCAGATACTGGGTGGGCGAATCGCACAACATCTGGAG
>JAGBFY010000215.1 GCA_017936245.1 Kiritimatiellia bacterium | reverse complement strand
GCCGCCGTCCGTGCGCTCAACGGTGTTGCCGTTGGACATTGTGTACTCCACGCTGTCGGTCGCGCCCCATCCTGAAACGCCGTCGTTGCCCTCGAACACGGCCGGATTCGCCGCCGCGTATGCGCAGAGCTCTTCCTCGGCGGACTTAAACTCCTCACGCGCGAAGTCGTAGCAGGCCTTCGCCTCGTCACGTGTCTTCATCGTCTCGAACGCGCCGTCAACGCGTTCCTTGAACTGCTTCACTGATTTGATTTTGCTCATTGTTCTGTTCCTTTCAAAAACCGAGGGGGTTGTCGTCGCGGAACCGTTCCGCAATCTCACCCCCTCCATAAATAGCCCCTCAAACGAGGTTTTTGTCTACTCTTTCGAGCGTCCGAAAGTACATCGCACGCCCTATTTTCAAGGCTTTCATGATTTTTTTGCGCTGCAAATTTTCAGGTCCCGGAACGTCCTCCAGAACCCGCCTCAGGGTGAGCGCGAACCGTCTTTGGCAGGGCGGCAGTTTGCGGATGCGGTTGCGCATCCTGCGTTCGCGCGAGCGCTTGCGTTCGTCCCTGTCGAGCCATGAAACCATCGCTCCTACGCTTCCGTATCTCATCGCGCACCTCCTTTCGCGTACGCGCGCGCGGCAAGAACTAAACTATTAGTATAGTCTCCAATATGTGTTCCTATACTAGTAACTAATCTAAACTGTACTTGGGAGAGGTTCATCTGTATATCTCCTTTCCTGCGGCGGCAAGCTTGAACTGGGCGGCGAGAAATGCGCTTGGAACCATGATGTTGCGCGATTCATCGAAAATGATGCGCGTTGCGTCGATGATTTCCCGGTAAAAAATGTCGTCGCTGATGAGCTCGTAGAATTTTCGGTACGTATTTACCTGCCATCGGTCATACTTTCCTACGAGCGAACAGGCCAGAAGCCAAGGTTCTGCCGGAGAACAGTGGATTTCTTCCGTTGATTGAGGTTGCGGAGGAAATTTTATCGTTCCGCGAAGGTCAGGATTATGTGTTTTCATGTGTATCCTTTTTGTTTTGACCGTGCACCATGCATGGTTTCCGGATACAGCGCAAAAATTGCGTTCAGAGTGCAACATTGTTCTTGGCGAGACAGACGAAAAGGCGCATTTCACCCTTATTTTTTGGGCATAGAAAAAATCTTTAACTTTTTTCAGAGCGTGGAAAAAAGTGCGTCGCGGAATACTGACAGCCTGCCATTTTCTGTGCTTCAACCAAGCATATGCAACGCGTGCATATTTGTTTCCCTGATTGCGACCGCGAGAGGAAAAACGACGTCGAACACGTTCCACTGCCGCGGCAACAAGCTGATCAAAATCAACTTCACGAGAAGGGGGATCTAACGCATCGACGATGCGAAATACGCTTAAAGGATCAGCCAACGAAAGTGATACAGTTTGGCGTACGTCGTGAACGTGACCCAAAACAATGCGCCTACCTTTCGTGGTCATTGGCATCACCGTTTTATCCTTGTATTGTTTCTGTTAAAGTCCTATTCATCGCTCGACGGATATAGGCGTGAAAGGATGTCATAACTAATTCTCGAAATGCAATATAATTAACAAAATACCTTGACAAAAAAAAAATGTGATGTGTTATAGTACGCAACGTTTCTTTTCTTAAGGAGGAAAAGGAATGCGTTGCGCTATGAGTAGTAACCTATCAGAAGGAGTTTATAATGTCTAAGCTGTTGTCTTTGCTTGCTGTGTCAACATTGGTTGTGCTGTCGGTGCGCTCGGAGCACAATATCTACACGGTTACGGTGAATGGAGGAACGCTTGACTCTCCTGTTGAAATTGCGGAGACACAGGTCGAGGTTTACGATGCTGCCACGGGAGAGACCGCAACCAAAGAAATGGGAGCGGTCTCATTTGCCGCCAACTCGATATTCCGCAAGCGCGGCGTTGGCTATATGCGTTCTTCTGCCCTGATGGAAGGTTTTACCGGTGAAATCCGAATTGAAGAAGGTGCGTACATCATCACCAGTACAAACCAGATGGGTACATCGAGACCTGCGGAGGTGGCTCCGCTTGTCGTGGTTTCGAACAATGCATCGCTTGTGTTTGCCACTACAGCGGCAACTTGTCCGGCGAGCCAGTTCAAATTATATAACAACATCATCATTGAGGGCATAGGCTGCGGTAATGGAATCGGTGCCATATGCAATAAAACCACTGTTAAGCATGGTGGTTTATATGGGCTGATCACTCTTTCCGGTGATGCGCGGATACATTGCTACAATGCAACCGCTGCAACGGCAATCAATGGTCTTTTGGATTTGGCCGGTCATGTACTTACCATAAAGAAGACCGGAAACAACGCAGATGACATCATCTATATTGGCGATGATGCCGGAATCATCAACTCGGTAAGCGATATTCCTCCTAAAGTCATAATGGATGCTTCCTGGTTTCGCTTCTCAAGCTATATGCGTGCATGGGATACCAATCCGCTCGGTGAAGTGGTTATGACCAACGGCGGCAGATTCCATGCACAGTGGACATATCCGGAGAAATGTCCGTGGAAACTGCGTGTTGCCGGAATAAACGGCAACTACTTCAATTTCAAGCTGACGGGCAGTGAGACCAGTCTTGGCAAACTCAGCGGCGGCAATTCATGGCTTGGACCGGTTCAGATTGACGGGAAGGGCGCAACTTTCTATGCATGGGGTACCGAAACAAAGACTTATGGATTTGCATTGAAGGGGCCTGTATCTGGAGAAGGGAACATCAGATCCCAGAATGCCGTTTTTCAGCTTGCATACCCGACAAATACTTTTACCGGATCGTTTCTCGCCCATACCACAGGAGCGGGACGCAGTTATCTGGGAATCTGGCATTCGCAGTCGATGTCCCCGGCGAGTTCAAGCCTTACGGTGTCGGACACGACGGTCAAGCTCATAACCGAACAGGAACGCTACGATCTGCCGCCCATATACGCGTCTGTGAAGGATGGAGCCAGTATGCCGTTCTCCGGCGGAGCAGGCGGATTCGCGCCGTTCCTGCGCAAATCGGGCGGCGGCACACTTGACCTCGGTGTTCCGCTTACAGTCACCGGACGTGTCGATATTGCGGCGGGTACTCTCAAGCTTTCGCGTTATGCGGCGTCTGGGTTGGTCGCCGGGCGGCAATTTGCCCCGAACACCAAAAACTTCACTACTCCTGACGGAAATTCCTGGACAAGACTGCCGGATGCTACGTATGGAATGACATGCGACATTACGAACAGGGTGGAGCTTTCGCCGTCTGCGTTGTACACCACGAATTCACCGCTTGGTTTCATTGCCAAGGAAGTGGGTGCTGGTTCTGGTGTGATTGTGATGTATAACGGTTACATCTGGAATCGTTCTGGAGATACGAAGCAGTGGACGTTTGCCGGCGGTCTCGGCACAAACATGGGGTTGTGGTTGGATGAAGTGGAGATTCTCCGATACGGACAATGGAAAACGGGTGTAAAGAATACGGTGGATGTCTCTCCGGGAGCGCATAAGCTGCGCATAGTTTCATACGGTCTTGGTAATGCCGCCAAGGATACATGGCTCCTGCCGTCTGGTGCAGCCTTCACCAATTTGAGCTGGAAGGGAGCATCGAATTTCGGTGCAGGCATAATGTACGATCCCGACGGCAGGAATTCTACGAAGTACACGGACTATAAGAAGCTTGAGGATCCGGGCGACGGTTCGCTTCTCACTGTCTCTGCGGATGGCTCGGTGACGACCGAGAGCGACTGCCCGTCGTTTTGGGAACTCGACGTGTCTGATGGTGCTGTGCTTGACTTGTTCGGCAACCATGTTGTGGTGGGAGACCTTAGCGGAGCGGGAACGGTTTCGGACGGGCACCGGTATTTTGAAGGTTCGGTAACGGTCACGAATTCGTTTGCCGCGGCGAAGGCCCTTCTTCTGGCCGGGAAGCATCTTACGGTGGACGCTCCGCTGAAGTTCAAGACCGGAGCGAAGGTCACGGTTGACGATCTCTCCTCGCTTCCGCGTCTGTCGGCGGAGACGTTTACCCTGTGCATTGCGGATGAAGCGATAGAAGGCGCACCGATGGCTGTCGCGGATGAGTTTGATGAGCTCGCGTCCAGATGGACTGTGATCAAGCGCGCCGACGGCAAGGCTCTGAGCCTTCAGTACAGGTGCGGAACAAAGGTGATCTTGAGGTGATGCAGGTGGAGGTTTGCGACATTATGAGGTCTGTCTGCATTCTTGCCGTCGCCGTAATCACCGCCAATGCGGCGGTCGCCGCCGATCTGCGCGTTGCACGCGCCGATGGGATGAAGGTTGACGGAAGTGTTTCCGACTACTCCTACGCAAACGCCGACAGTACCGACGCGTTCATCGTGTTCGACCGCGAGAGCGAAACGCTGAACGGGGCGTATGTGCCCGTCGGGAAGCCGTTCTGCGAACTGCGGACGACGGCAAGCGTGCTTGGTGACGCCACATATCTGTACGTGTCTTTTTCGGCGCCAATGG
>JAGBFY010000214.1 GCA_017936245.1 Kiritimatiellia bacterium | reverse complement strand
CCATGAACTCAAGGCTTCCGGAGGATATCCGGGTGATGAAGGCGTCGTACGCAAAGCCGGATTTCGATGCCCGCAAGGATGCGAAGGGCAAGGAGTACAGGTATTTCCTGTACAATGCGGACATTCTGCCGCCATGCCTCGCACCCTACTGGGCGTTCATGCACAAGCGGCTTGACGTCGCTGCAATGCAGGATGCGGCGCATCGTTTTGTCGGACGGCATGACTTCGCGCCGTTCGCCGCCAATCCGCACCGGGTGCTTGAGACGACCGTAAGGAACATCTTCTCCTTTGATGTAAGGAAGGCCGGTCCCCGGATCATATTCATCGTGAGAGGTGATGGATTCCTTTACAAGCAGGTGCGCAGCATGGTCGGATTTCTTATCCGCGTGGGGCTGGGCGAGGAGCGTCCATGCGCAGTCACAGAGCTTCTGGAAGGGCACGTCCCGCGTACAGCCCGTGTCCCCACAGCCACAGGCCGCGGCCTCTTCCTTTGGAAGGTATTTTATCGATAATAGTGAACTTTCGATCTTCAACTGGTGTCAACGGGGTTTTCATGGAAAACGGTTTATGGTATAATAAAGCGCAATTCAATTTTAGAGGGCATGTGTGCTTAGTGTACACATGAGCAAAGGAAAAAAAGGTGGAGCATGAACAGATATCTTGATAAATTCATGGCGACGTTCCCGTTCGAGGGGCTTACGTACGATGATGTCACGCTTGTGACGCAGTATGCGGATTTTCTGCCCGATGATGCATCTCTCGAAACGAACCTCACTTCGCGCCAGAAGATGAAGATTCCGTTCATCTCTGCTGCCATGGATACTGTGACCGAAGCACCCATGGCGATTGCCATGGCTCTTGCGGGCGGCATAGGCGTGATCCACAAGAACCTTGAGGAGGATGAGCAGGCCAAGGAGGTCGCCAAGGTAAAGAACTACCTCAACGGTCTCATCTCCAAGCCCGTATGCTTCCATGCTAACGACGACATCTCCTTCCTCCGTTCCGAGAAGAAGCGCATGGGGCTGAAGTTCAACGGCTTCCCCGTGCTTGATGACGAAGATCGTCTTGTCGGCATGATCACCGCTTCCGACATGCGTTTTGCCCCCATGCAGGCGCGCAAGCTTTCGGACGTGATGCAGAAGACGATGGTTACGGCGAAGGCTGGCACTTCTCTCAAGAAGGCGTATGAGATCATGCGCGAGAACAAGATCGGCAAACTCCCGCTCGTGGACAAGAAGGGGCGCATCGTCGGTCTCTACTCCTTCACCGATGTGCAGCGTCTCGTCGAGAACAAGAATCCCACCTACAATTGCGACGATCAGTTCCGTCTTCGCGTTTCCGCTTCTGTCTCAGGCGGCAAGGGCGATCTCTCTCGCATGGAGAAGCTCGCAGAGGCTGGTGTTGACGTTGTTGTTGTCGACTCTGCCCATGGCCACTCCAAGGGCATCATCGACATGACGAAGTACATCGTCAAGCATTTCCCGAAGGTTGACGTCATTGCAGGTAACATAGCAACAGGCGAGGCGGCTGTCGCTCTCGCCAAGGCGGGTGCCCATGCGGTCAAGGTCGGCATTGGCCCTGGCTCCATCTGCACAACGCGCGTTGTCTGCGGCGTTGGCATTCCGCAGCTTACGGCGGTCTATTCTGCTGCCAAGGCTCTTCGCGGTTCTGGCGTTGCGGTTATCGCAGATGGTGGCATCAAGCTTTCCGGCGACGTGCCGAAGGCTCTTGCCGCCGGTGCCGACAGCGTGATGCTCGGCTCCGTGCTTGCCGGTACGGAAGAGAGTCCAGGCGAGAAGATCTACTCCAACGGTCGTCAGTATGTCGTCTATCGCGGAATGGGTTCCATGGCCGCGCTCAAGAACGGCAGGGGATCCCGCGCCCGCTACTTCCAGGATAACGAGTCCGAGGACGATCTCGTTCCGCAGGGCATCGAGGGAATGGTGCCATACTCTGGTCATGTCAGTTCGATCATGACGCAGTTCTGCGGTGGTCTCCGCGCTTCGCTCGGCTACTGCGGCACGAAGACTGTCAAGGAACTTCAGGAGCGCGGCAAGTTCTACCGCGTGACGGCGGCGGGTCAGCGCGAGGCGCGTCCGCACGATATCACAATCACCAAGGAAGCTCCCAACTACCGCACGTAACTGCGGTAACGGAAAATATCAGGAGGTCGGGACATGGACCGTCAGGTAATGGAAACAGACATTGTGGTGACGGGATTCGGTCCTGCCTCCGCAGGATTCCTTCTTACGCTCGCCCCGGAGCTTGCCAAGACGAAAGAGGATGGTACACCTCTTTACGAGTCGAAGGTGATGCCCGGCATGCCGCTTCAGGTGATGTGCTACGAGCGCGCGGACGATACGGGTTTCGGCGTTTCCGGAATCGTCACAAAGGCGGACGCGATCCGCAGCACCTTCCCGGGAGTCGATCTCGCCAAGGAGATACCTAATGCCGCAGATGTGACTGGCGAGGAGACCGCGTATCTTTTCGATCATCTCGGCTGTTCAAAGCGTTCCGCCGGAACGAAATTCATCGATGCGTGCTTCAAGGCCGGGGGCGTAATCATGAAGGGCGGAGAGTTCAACGCCCGCGAACTTCCTTTCACGCCTCCGTTCATGGACAAGCGTGGCGGCCTTGTGCTCAACATGGGTTCCTTCATGGGTTGGGCGGCCGGTAAGGTGATGGAGACCGGCATGGCGCAGATATGGCCTGGCTCTCCCGTAGCAGAACCGCTTTTCGAGGGAGATAAGGTCGTTGGCGTGCGTATGGCAGATCAGGGTGTCGAGAAGGATGGAACGCCTACCGACTGCTATATGCCGGGCATGGACGTAAAGGCAAGTCTCACGGTTGTCGCTGACGGACCGGTCGGTGCCGTCGGACGTGTCCTGGACGAGAAGTTTGGACTTCCCGAAGGTCACTCTCGCTACGACTGGGGTGTAGGCATGAAGGCGGTTGTGCAGCTTCCCGAAAGCTGCAAGCTTGAGCCTGGAACCGTTATCCATACGCTCGGCTTCCCTGAGCCTGAGATATTCGGCTTCTTCTACGTGCATCCGAACCGTACCGCGTCCATGGGCATTTTCGTTGCGCCGTGGCAGGATACCCCTGTCCGCACCACGTACCGCTACCTTCAGCATTGGATGATGCATCCGTACATCTGGCGGCATATCGAGGGCGGCACACTCGTGTCTTGGGGAGCAAAGTCCATTCAGGAATCCGGTACGGAAGGCGAGCCGTTCCTCTGCGGAGATGGATATGCCCGCATTGGCGAAGGTTCCGGTACGACGGACTGTCTGGCTAACGCCGGTGTGGATGAGGCGTGGGAATCGGGTGTCATGCTCGCGAAGAACGTACTCAAGCTGCTTTCGGAAGGCAAGGATTTCACCAAGGCGAACCTGGAGTCGACATATGTCGCAGAGCGGCGTTCGTCCAAGCTTGGACGCAGGCTCAAGAAGGCCACAAACGCACGCGCCGGGTTCAACAAGTCGTTCTTCTGGGGAATGGCAGGCGAGGGACTTTGCGGCATGACCGGCGGGCTGCTTCATCTTGGCGGACTTTTCAAGTCCGTACCGCCCGCCAATCGCATACCGGAACTTTACGAGGCCATGCAGGGGCGCAAGTGCGACCGCGAAGCCCTTGCAAAAGGCGTGAGCGAAGCGAAGAAGGTCCGCAAGCCTCTTCATGACGCAGTGATGGATGCCTGTGGTTGGCCAGAGATTCCATATGACGGCAAGCTCCTGCTTCTCCATCAGGATGCGCTTCTTATCGGCGGCAAGGTACAGGCGGCTCCTGGTTTTGCTGACCATGTCCGCTTTGCTGATCCGGATCTCTGCCGCAAGTGCACGAAGCAGACGTGTATCGAGATCTGCAGCGCTCAGGCTCTCATGCCTGCGGATGAAGACGGCGAACCGCCTAAGTTCGACCGCGAGAAGTGCATCCACTGCGGCGCCTGCATCTGGAACTGTGCAAAGCTTCAGCCTGGCACAGACAAGTCGAACATTGTGTTCACAGCAGGTTCCGGTGGTCTCCACTCGAACGAAAACTGACGGAAAGTAACGGAAAGAAAGCGAAGTGCTCTGCAATAGATACAGAGCACTTCGCTTTTCATTATAGGAGAACCCCGCCCATCCACAGCTCTTTAAGAGGGGATGAAGCGGATTTCAACTTATGCGCCGGTCTGTCAACCGACGTTTTCGGGCTCGCCTGCTGGCTCTGCCGGAGGCTGGTCTTCTGCAGGGGCATCGGCTGAAGCGGTGGGGGCTTCCGTTTCGGACTGCTCATCTTCAGCTTCAACGACGGAAACGGAAACGAGCTTCGCTCCATCGGAGAGACGTACGAGACGCACACCCATTCCAGAACGACCCACAACCGTTATGTCGCTTACGCGCTGACGCACCATCAAGCCGTCGGACGTGATCGTAATGATCGACTCGTCATCTGCAACAGCGTGCGCCGACACGACAAAACCGTTGCGGTCCGCGCCCTTGATCGCCGTGACACCCATGCCGCCGCGATGCTTGGCTTCGTACGCGTTGAACTCGGTGCGTTTGCCGTAGCCGTTTTCCGTTGCGACGAGAAGCGTCTTGGATTCGTCCACAACGTCAAGCGAGCAAACCTGATCGCCTTCGCGGAGATTGATGCCGCGAACGCCGGTGGCGGTACGTCCCATGCGGCGAACTTCGTCCGAATTGAACCTGGTTCCGATTCCGTTCTTGGTGATCATGAGAACATCTTCACCGGGCTTGACGAGACGTACTTCTACAAGGGCGTCGCCTTCCTCGATGTTGATTGCGCGGATGCCGCTGCGGTTGACGTTCTTGAAGTCTCCGAGAAGGGTCTTCTTGACCGTACCGTTCTTCGTGGCGAACATGACATCGATATCGCCATCGAAGCTGCGGATCGGAAGAAGGCGCAGTACCTGCTCT
>JAGBFY010000024.1 GCA_017936245.1 Kiritimatiellia bacterium | reverse complement strand
CGTGAAACCTTTGCCGACCGCTTTGCATTTCACCATACAGGACTCCCCAATGCATCCAAACAAAAACAACTTGCACATTTTAAAGAATCGCTGAATGCGGCGGGATTCAAAGGCGCAACGCCAACCGATTGGTTCAAGGCGTTTCGGAATCTGCAGGATGTCGTGGCAAAATCTCTTTCCCGCCGTAAAGTGGTATTTATAGATGAGATGCCGTGGATGGACACGGCGAAGTCCGACTTCCTGACCGCATTGGAGGTGTTCTGGAATGAATGGGCTTCAGCGAGGAAGGATATCGTTCTGATTGTCTGCGGATCCGCCGCATCCTGGATGGTCAGGAATCTCTTCCGGAACCGCGGAGGGCTGCACAACCGGGTAACGGCACGCATCTGTCTCCAACCATTCACTCTCAGCGAATGTGAAAAGTTCGCCGAAGAACGCGGACTTGGCATGAGCCAGACAGATATCGCAGAATGCTATATGGCACTCGGCGGGATCCCATACTATTGGCGTTATCTGGCCCGCAACCTAAGTCTTGCGCAAAACCTTGACAGACTCTGCTTCGCGATAGACGCACCGTTGAAAGGTGAATTCGATGAACTTTACTCATCGTTATTCAAGAACGCCGCCGCATACAAGAAAGTCGTCTCGACGCTTGCCAGAAAAAAAGCTGGCATGACACGCTTAGAGCTTTTTGAAGCCATGGGAATGTCTGCGACCGGTAAGCTAACCGAAACTCTGGAGACTCTGGAATCAAGCGGATTCATCCGAAGCTACCTTTCATATGGAGCGAAGAAAAAGAATACGGTATACCAGTTGACCGACCCTTTCACCCTCTTCCATTTCAAATTTCTCGAAATCCCTTCATCGGACGAACATTTCTGGTCATCCACTCTTGCGTCATCCGCCCAGGCCGCATGGAGAGGTCTGGCTTTTGAACGCCTTTGCCTGCTACATCTTCCCCAGATTCGCAAGGCGCTTGGCATCGCCAACATCCATACCGAAGCATACGGATGGATTTTCAAAGGCGATGATACATATTCAGATGGCGCGCAGATCGATCTCATCATAGACAGGGCCGATAACGTAATCGACATCTGCGAGATGAAGTATTCAAAGAACGTCTTTGCGATAGACAAGTCTTACGACAGCATTTTAAGCCGTAAAATCGCAACATTCTCCGGCGTAACAAGAACACGTAAGGCCGTGCACCTTGTATTTGTAACCGCGAACGGACTTATGAAGAATCAGTATTCCGGACGTGTTCAGTCCGAAGTACTGCTCTCCGATCTTTTTACGCAATAAAACAGATTCCTCTGCTGCATCCACATATGCAGATGAAGTGTCATGCACTGTTCAGGAACTTCAACGGCTCCAATAAACCTGCCTTTGCAGATTTCTTGATCTGAAGGAGGCTTTTATCGTGGCCTGAAGGAAAATCTGCTATGATACGCACCATGAAAGGGAACAAGGCGAAATACATTGCGATCGCATCCGCACTTCGCAAGAACATACTGTCTGGACACTATGAAACGCACGACAGATTTCCGAGCGAAGAGGCGCTTGCACGCAGATTCGGTGCGAGCCGCCCGACGATTGAACGCGCATTGCGGGAGCTGAAGCGGGAGGGACTTATTGACGCCCGCGCCGGATCAGGCTTCTATCTTACCGCATTTGCCCGCAACTCCACCGGTGCGATAGGGATAATCGCACCGGACTGCCATCGGATAGACTTCTTCACGGATCTCTGCAACAGCATTGTCACCGTTGCGAACGCCGAGGGATACAATGTCCTGCTTGGCGATACTGCGGCCTTGAATTCCTATGACCGGGCCCGCTGGGCGCTTCAAACCGCCAGGGAATACGCGAAACAGAAGATTGTAGGCGTACTTCTCGAACCGATAGACCTCATGCCGAACTCCACATCGGCTACTGAAGCCGTCCTTCATTCGCTGAAAGAGCGCAACATCCCCGTGGTTCTGATCGACCGCGACTATCTACCGTCTCCGGAGCGCAGCAATTACGACCTGATCGGCATAGACAATGCACAGGCGGGATACCGCATCGCCAGACATCTTATAGATGCCGGGGCGCAAAACATACGTTTCCTCACCCAGCCGGACTACGCTTCCACGATACGTGGACGCATCCAGGGAGTATCACAGGCGGTACTGGACGCCGGAATGTCCTGGAACAGATCAAACATCCTTGAAATCGACACTGACGACACAGCGGCATTCACAAAAATCATCAGAAGGATTTTCCCTGCAAAAAGGAAATCTGCAAAATCCGCCTTGAAGCGTCAGGCTTTCGTCTGCAGAAACGATGCACTTGCCGCTCGTCTCATCCAGGCGCTCACCGCCGAAGGTTGGCCCATCCCGAAGGACGCAATGGTCGCAGGATTCGACGACGGCAAGATAGCGCA
Organism: Kiritimatiellia bacterium; assembly: GCA_017936245.1. GTDB lineage: Bacteria > Verrucomicrobiota > Kiritimatiellia > RFP12 > UBA1067 > UBA1731. The sequence continues at coordinate 330 of JAGBFY010000024.1, read as the reverse complement.
GTTGCTTAATCCGCCGCTTACCACCATTTCGCAACCGGTCAAGCTTCTGGCGGAAACGGCGGTCGCATCCCTTCTGCAGCGCATACGCACACCTGATCTTCCTCCGCGTTCAATACTTCTCGATGCGCCGCTGACTGTCCGCGCATCAACTTCAACGCCACGCCAATGGACAGTCCACAGATCTGGACTTATTCCACAAATCTGATTTGTGATGATCTGTGTGGATTTGTGGACTATCCCTTCACCTTCGATTAAAGCAGTATCAACCATCCCGACTGATGGCAAACCAAAACAATGTTCAAGATACAGTATCTTACATGAATGCTTAGG
>JAGBFY010000213.1 GCA_017936245.1 Kiritimatiellia bacterium | reverse complement strand
CTGTCGGCAATGACGGCAAGTGGGATCTGCCCAGATATCGGGATCCCGGCAAGGAGTACCTGTACCGTCAGGTTGTAAAGGCATGGGAAGAGCCGATTTCGAAGGATGTCTTCTCTTTCTGCGGCGAGATGGGTCCGACGCAGGGAACGCCGCACAACATCCAGCTTTCTCTCCTTGAGGATTATCTCCAGCTCTTCAAGGAACGCAATATGGGCTGGGCCGTGTGGCAGCTTCGCGGCGAGACAGGTGTCATGGATTCCATGCGCAAGGATGTCGACTACAAGAGCTGGCGTGGACACAAACTCGACCGGGAGATGCTTGAGCTCCTTCAGCGCTACTGACCGGTTGTATGTTTTGCCTTTGTCTGTTGCCGTAGAAGTTTTGATCTGTGATTGATTGAGCTTCAGGAGCTTTTTTGCTATATTGTGCCATATTTAATTTACCCACAGGAGATTGAGATGTCCACAGTAAGAGAATGTTCGCGGCTTGCTAAGGTCGGGATTGTTATGAGTTGCGTCATAGGAAGCGTCAATGCTGATGCGTACCCGGCACTGTGGTCATGACAAACGCTCCGGGTGTGGATTTTGGCTATGTCAGTTTTTGGAACTCTTGGTTGCCGTTTTTCGATTTGCCTGTTTTCGGCAATGGCTGCGTTTTGTTGCATCGCGGACGGAAAATCTGACGTGAAGAGCGGTTGGCGGGTTGCCGACCTCAATGGCGCACCCGGACTATACCACAATGGGAAACCGGTGCCGCCTGTTATGTTCTGGCAATGGCAGCTTCAGGAAAAGGATGTGCGGGACATATCTGGCGCCGGTGTGGAATTGTTCAGCATGTTCGGTTCTGTCCCGCATTATAAGAATCCATATTGGCGCAAAAACGGTTCGTTTGACATGTCGTTTCAGGATTCCAACATAGACAGCTTTCTTTCATGGGCTCCGAACGCATTTTTTCTGCCTCGTCTTTTTGCCACTGCGCCAGACTGGTGGATTGCCGCCAATCCTGAAGAACGCCATATGCTCAGTTCCGGTGAAGAATTGAAGCCGATGCGCGAATCTTTTGCATCAATGCGATGCAGGGAGGCGATAGGCCCAGTCTATCGAAAGGCGGTCCGTCATCTGATGGATCGTTATGGCGACCATCTGATGGGGATACATTTCGCTAACGGTCCATGGGGCGAGAATTTTTCGTGGGATGTGTTCTCGCAGGTGCGCAACGAGATGGAGAAGGGCGGTTTTGGTGATGTTTCCGGACCGATGCGCAAGGCTTTCATTTCATATCTGCGCAAGAAATATGCGGGGGATACGGAACTTCTGCGGAAGGCGTTTGCCGACCCTGTTGCTACGTTCGAATCAGTGAATATCCCTTCAAAGGAGGAAAGGTTGCGTCTTGACTGTGGAATGTGGCGCGATCCGGCAAAATCTCGCAGGATCATCGACTATTTTGAATGCCATCATCAGGTCACCACGGAGATGATTGACCATTATTGCGGAATCGTAAAGAGCGAATCGAAAGGGTCTCTTGCCACGCTTGCGTTCTACGGATATGTGCGTGACGGGTGGTGGGCGCAGGAGTGCGATCATTGCGCACCTTCGAAAATGTACCGGTCGAAGAACCTCGATATGCTCTCAGCCCCGCATACGTACAGGCGGCGGGGTCTAGGGCAGGACGGAATACAGCGGCAGTATCTAGCAAGCGCGGCACGCCACGGAAAGTTCTTTTTGGATGAAGGTGATGATATGACTCATCTTGAAATGAGAAAGGAAAAGCCTGACAGCCGGTGTTATGCGAGGACCATGGCAGATTCACTTGCTCTGCTGTACCGTGAATTCGGTATGACCGTCACCCACGGAACCGGTCTTTGGTACATGGACCTCACCCGCAACACATTCAGGGATCCTCAGCTGGTTGATGCCGTTGGTCGGATGCGTAAGTGGTCTGCCGAGTCATTGAAGCACGACCGTTCACATCATTCAGAGGTAGCGGTGGTGTCCCAGCCTGAAAGCGCATTCTATCACGGCTATAGGCGTACGCCAGGAGATCCGGTCACAGAGAGGCTGTATGTGGACCAGATGGGCGAGTTCTACCGCGCAGGAGCGCCGTTTGACTGGTATCTTGCGGAAGATCTTGATGCAATCGCTGCTGGCAAAGCGAAGGTCGTATGTTTCCTTGACTGCCAGTATCTTTCTGATGAACAGTATGCGCTTGCTCTAAAGCTCAAGGAGCAGGGACGGCGGCTTGTATTCTTCCATGCGCCGGGATATGCAAGTCAAGAAGGTCTTTCCTGGGAACGAGTGAAACGTCTTACCGGCGGTGAAACGTACGAAACGCTTCGGTTTCGGGACCATAATGAGCTCCGTTCGATCTACCGTTCGGCAGGAGTGCATGTATATACTGATGCGGATGTCGTCCTTTCCGCCAATTCCGCTTGGCTCATGCTCCATACCAGGTCTGATGGCAACTATGGAATATCACTTCCCCGGAAGTGCCGCCGCATAACCGAGATCACAACAGAGAAGAAGGTTGCAGAAGACGTCGATTCCTTTGTCTATAGTCTTCCAAAACACTCAACCGCGATTTTCCTTATGGAATATTGACAACGCCACGGCAAGTTCTGTGCATTGTTGTTGTGTTTTTTGCGTGTTTTTGGTATTATGGTGAGTGTTGTTTTCACTTAGAAAGGTTGTTGTCATGTCGAATATTGAAAAGCTTGCCTGCCGTTTTGCGGTTTTAGCTGTCATCTGCGTGTTGGCGTTTCTTTCTCGTGCTGCTACGTATTGTGATTGGAAGGGTGTGGACGGAGGTGATTTCTGGGATTCCAAGAACTGGGTTAATGGTATAGTTCCGAATACGTCTGACAGGGTCGCAAGATTCAATGTTGCAAATGCCGTTCCTGGAACCGTTGTGATTACAAATTCTCCAGGGAGCAGTTTCGGGTATATATATTGTTCTTCCGGTGGATGGCGCCTGAAACTTGTCGGTACGCACTGTTTTGGCGGCGACTACGATAATGGCGGACTGCGTGTAACAGGAGTTGGTACGAGTGTTACGATTGAAGGTGGTACCATAACGAATACGTGCTTTGTCTCAGAAAATGGAGGGCAACTTGTTTTCGACAATTGTGTCACAAGAAGCTGTTTGACGCATCGCCGTTTGAACTCCAGCCTTTCCGATCCTGATGCATATGTGTTCAACGGCGGCAAGCATGATTTCCGGACAATGTACATGCGTCTTTACCAGAAGGCTGTTTTTAATGGAGGAGACTTCTCGTTCGGTTCGATTCATGGATATGACAGATATGGAGAGGGTAAGCAATGCAAGCTCTCTTCCTTTATATGCGTTTCGGGTGGACGCTTATCTGTTACTGGAGAGAACAAGTTGGACCATCCTGCCAGCATAGGCATAACAGTGAATGGAAACGGATGGTATAAGAACTATGTCGAGCACGGAGGGCATTGGCTTGCAGATCGAGGAACGTACGTATGGCGAGTTGAGGATAAGGCTCTCATTGAGACACCGGGTATCTATCTTGCCGTCAATTACGATTCCACCACTGGCCGCATAGAGGTTGCCGGTGGTAGGTTCCACATCAAGAGTTCAATTGGAGGGAATGATTTGTCCGATAAGAACAGAGGAGCATCGGTGGTGCTGGATGGTGGCGTTCTTGATTGTGATTTCTCCAAGAATACGGCTTTCACCGGCTCAAAAAGCAATCAGACAAGTTATTTTCACTTGTGTGTAGGTGTAAATGGGGGGCGTATTCGCAACAGAAACGGAATTATTCTCACAATAGACAACAATGGCTTCATGAATAAGCCTGGTGTTGCAGAGCCAGGTGTGTTGACCATCGACGGCTATGGGAAATTTTATTTTAACCAGGCGGCACAGGGTGCATTTACCGGCAGAACCAAGATTCGAGGTTATGTGCATTCCGACATGTCAACTTGTCCATTGGGGACTGGTGACATTGAGATTGCAGATGGAGGGATACTCTATATGTCAGGCAAAGCAGTTAACAATTCTGTCACATATTCGGGTGCGTCATATATCTGGACTGATAATGCTACGGGGTGTATGACAATTCCTTCATTAACACAGAAGGATGACGGTATATTGATTCTTCGTTCTACTGCATCGCGTACAGTATATGGAACCGAGGCGGACTCCAGATATCTTTGCGTGGAGACGGCTCCTGAGCTTCGCTCAAATGGAATCCCGGTAGAGCCAGTGATCCTGATGTCATCCGAATCCGATAACGGAATAGTCGAGGCGCATCTCGTCAACTGGGACGCTGAACGAAAGCGTTTTGTCGGGGCAGCTTATACCACTGACATCCTTAATGGCGCAGGTAAGGTCGTGTATCAGAATGGTGCCACAAACATGACGGACGATGTCTCCGTTGGAGCGCTTGTCCTTCGCGGTGTGGTTGCAGGCGGACATAAAAGCGTTACTGTTGGCGATGGAGAAGGTCCGGCGATGGTCGTTCTAAATCCCAATTCACGTGGTAGCGGCGCTGATGTAAGCAACTGGACACTTCGGTTTGGCACGGCGCGTGGTGTCATATCCGGCGGCACTAAAGTCAGCGGTGTTGACAATGGGTGTCCAAAATGGAATGGATACATCAATGGTTCCGGCGGCGTCGATTTTGCTTTTGCCGATACCGGTGGCATTATACTTTATCGCAAACAGTCTTGGAGCGGAGGCACCCGTGTAATGAGCGGTGAGGTGCTTCTGATGTCATCCGGTAGTTATATTGCCGGTTTTCCGGATGAAGACGTGGTTGTTGTCGGCGGCGAACGTTCCGGCGGTTCAGTGAGATTCATGGCCGCTGCGACCCATGCGCAGAACTATACCATATCCGGTTTCGGCGCCGCATACTCCTGTGCGACAAAGCGCGGTGCGCTTTCGATTGAAAAGGATGTTACGCTTGCAGGTGACATCACTCTCGCCAATGATGCGTTGATTGGTGTCACCAACGGATTTACCGGCACCTTGACCGGTGGTATTTCCGGTACTGGCGATCTTTATCTTGGCAGTCCCGTCCGCACTGGTGCGTTTGTGCTTTCCGGCGGAATTGATATTGATGGCGATTTGCATGTGAATACGTGCGTAACGAACTCTGGCGCGATTGACCTTGACGGACGGTTCCTGTATCTCGACGGAACTATCGTGTTCAACAACGCAGCAGATATCGATGTGAATGCCAAGGTGATAGGAGCGGGAAGGATTGTTCTTGCTGGGGCGGGGAAGGTCAATTTCAAGGATGTGTCCGTATTCGACGGTGCAATTGATGTCGAGGGCAATGATGATGCTGCAATCGGTGGATTGTGGGGCGTTGCATCCGTGACCAATTCAGTACCAGAAAAAGGAACTCTGTGTGTTTCAGGGACATCGGAATACGGATTCTTCGGTTCCGTTCTTGATGGGGTGAACCTTGCAGTCTCCGGTGCGCTTCTTGTTGGATGCGGGGCTGATGTCTCCAAGGATTCATCACTGATATTGAAGGGCGGCGAGGTGACATTCCTGAAGCAAATGGAGTTTGCCGGACTTTTCGGGTACGGGGATGTGTCCGGAAGCTCAATCACCGTATCCGGGGCTGTGCAGCCAACGGCGGAAGGGCATGAGGATGCGATTGTATTCGAGTATCCGCCGGTCTTTTTGAATGGAGTTCCAGACGGCTGGTCGCTGCACAGGCATGATGATGGCATGGCTCTTCGCCTTGCGTACGGAACGACGGTGGTGATACGCTAATGAGCATTCTGACTGTTCTTTTTGCCGCTGGATTGCATGTGCTGCGGATGGATTGTCCCGTAACGGAGCCGGAGGAGGGCTTTGTTCTCGGCAACGGTGACATGAGCGTAAGCGCGTACCAGTCGATGGACGCGGTCATTTTCCGTTTCGGCAAGGGAGATGTGTGGGATCGCCGCATCGAAACGGAAAAGGATCCTCCTCCGTGCACTGTGCGTGACTACATCGACATTGCGCTTGGACGGAAAAACAAGGGCGATTTCACGAAACGCTCCAACGGCGTGTCGAAGGCATATCCCATGCCTAAACCCGTCGGCGAACTCAAGCTTCACATCCCGGCAAATCTTCCGGGGCATCCGGAATGGAGGCAGCGTCTATTCATCGAGGAGGGGCGCATCGAGATTGAAGCGAAATGGAAGAATGGAGTTAAGGTTGATGTTGAAGCGGTCATGGATCCTGTCCGGAACGAGTTCTCATGCCGCTGGAAATGTGCAGGCTGGAACGATTCGACGAGACTCGGGCGCGGAGAACCGCCTGTTTTTTTCACTCTTGAACGCGAGGCGGACCCTTCGCCTCGGGAGTTTCTGTCTGATGTCGTGAGCGTTGGATTTTCCACCCCGACTGGATCTTACCCGGAATGCGAACCTTTGCCGCCGCCTGTCGCCGTGAGCGATTCCTCTAACTTCCTGCATTACATTGAACAGTGCTTCCATTCTGACAACCTGTTCCCCGAAGGTTTCAGGTACCGTATGCATCTTCTTGTCGGCAAGGATAGCGGACGGGCCAATGCCGTTAATGCAGGATCCAAACGCGCCATGTTGAGGTTCTTTGGATGGAGCCGCGATATTTCAGGACAAGCTGTTGTCCGTGTCGAGACGTCACGCGATGTTCAGAAAGGGGCTAGGTGGACCGAAAGCTACAGCCGTCCGGAGCCTTTCTCGAGGTATGCCGCCCGCGCAAAAGTGGCCGCTGAGGATTATTGGTCGAAGAGTTCCTTCTCCCTGCCGGGAGACCCTGATCTTGAACGGCTTTGGTATTCCATCTATCATGCGAGACGCTGCATACTGAAGGGCGGCACTGTTCCGCCGGGGCTTTTCTTCCCGTCTTCGTTGCGCCATTATTCCATATGGCATGGCGACTATCATTCCAACTACAACATGGAGTCGATATACTGGGGCGACTTCACGGCAAACCATCCTTAGCAGGCGGAGGCGTATTTCGACTGCATCGACTTCTACCGTCCGGTCGGAAGGATAATTGCAGAGAAGTATTACGGTTGCCGCGGTGTGTTCATTCAGCTTGAAGGGTTTCCGGTTCTTGCGAAGGACGACTACAACGGACGACTCACCCTTGGGCGCATGGCGTACATGACCGGTTGGGCGATGTCGCGCTTCTGGGAATACTACCGTTTCACGCTCGACACGGAATGGCTGAAGAATCGCGGCTATCCGTTCATGAAGGAGTGCGCTCTTTTCTACCTCGATTTCCTGAAGAAGGCTCCTCATCCAGACTTGCCGCCGAACCTCAAGGACGGAAAGTACCACATATTCCCGTCGATTGCAGGCGAGTCTAGATTGAAGCCGGGTCAGCCTATGACGCTGTGCGACCAGTGGTCTCCGATAGCGTTCTCGCGCCACTGCCTTTGGGCGGCGGCCGAGGCGGCGAAAGAACTTGGTGTGGATGCCGATCTTGTGGAGCAGTGGACGGATCGATACACTAATCTTGCCGGTGGTTCGTATGGGCTGAAGGGG
>JAGBFY010000212.1 GCA_017936245.1 Kiritimatiellia bacterium | reverse complement strand
CCTAAGGAAGGCGTCGACTGGAAGGGCAACCCCTGCTACGTCTGCAAGGACGATCCGTACCGCATGGGTCCGAAGCCGGGCATGACCAAGGCTGAGATCAAGGCTTCCGGTTACGTCGCCGCCCACAAGAACAGCCGCTTCACGGCTCCAGCGATCAACTGCCCGGTGCTCGACAAGGCCGGTTTCGAGGGAATGTACAACAAGAAGCCTACCGGAGTGCCGATCGACGCGATCCTCTTCGGCGGTCGCCGTCCTTCCACGATTCCGTTGGTGAACGAGGCCAAGAGCTGGACGCATGGCGTGTTCATGGGTTCCGCCGCCGGTTCCGAAGTCACCGCCGCCGTCATCTCCGACCAGATCGGTCAGGTCCGTCGCGACCCGATGGCGATGCTTCCGTTCTTCGGCTACAACGTTGCCGACTACTTCCAGCACTGGCTCGAGATGGAGCGCACCTCCGCCGATCCGACCAAGCTCCCGAAGATCTACTTCGTGAACTGGTTCCGCAAGGGCGACGACGGCCGCTTCATGTGGCCTGGCTTCGGCGACAACAGCCGCGTCCTCAAGTGGATCTGCCAGCGCATCGACGGCAAGGTCGCCGCTCAGGAGACCGCTATCGGCAACCTGCCGAAGTTCAAGGATATCGACCTTGACAACAACACCGGCAAGTTCAAGGTTGTCGAGGAAGACCTCAAGGAAATCCTCAAGGTCGACATCGACGGCTGGAAGAAGGAAATCGCTACGGTTGGCGCTTCCTACGACGAGTACGACAAGAAGGCTTCCAAGGACTCCAAGGAAGTCAACGCAGCCGCCCGCCGCGTGCCTCAGGCTCTCCGCCAGGTTCTCGCCGACGTCACGGCCGCTCTCGCCAAGTAATCTGAAGGCGAAAGCATGATACGAAAGGCGGACGGCTCCGGTCGTCCGCCTTTTGCTTGGGTACGCAGCGTTTGCCATCCACCATGCAGTACCGTGGCTGGTTGCGTAGACAATATGATTTCACATTTGAGTGACTGTTCAAAATGCTGTCCGCAATGGTTTGGTGTGTCCACAAATCCACACAGATCCTCACAGAGTATCCTTTGAAGGAGTGAGATAAGTTAAAAAGAGTGGGTGGATATTTGTTTAATTGAATGATTTCTGTTGATTCTTGAAGGGACAGGTTCCACAGCCTTCGCGAACTCCGTCGAGTTGAAGGCGCCAATTTCGTCGCGTTCGACAATGCATTCCACAATCTGCGGGAGAGCGGAGACGATTGCTGGTGTCACGAGCGAGTGAAGGCGGTCACTGCTCTTTGAACCCGGGAGGAAGGGTACGGAGGCGGGCGGCAATTGTGCGGGCCATACGTAGATGTCCCAGTCCGTTGGGGTGGAGGTTGTCCTTGCCGTTCTCGCCACCGTCGCGGAAGTATTTCGCGTAGACAGGATCGGTTGGAAGAAGCCCTGAATCCCGGTAGAGGTCAATCAGCGCAACGCCCCATATGTCGGCGGCTTCACGGAGCGCTTTCACGTAGTCTTCAAGGTACAGCCCCAGCACATTCGGGAAGCATTCCGCAGGCTGGACGTTGTTTCCGCCGAAATTGGCGTATCCACGATGCAGAGGTGTCATTAGCACAATCTGTTGGTTGAGGAAATTGTGCTTGAGGTACTCCATCACCGTGTTGATGCGGCCTCGGAACGTGCCCATGTTCTTGGCGAAACTGCGGCGTGGCTGGCGGATGGTGACGCCACGGCGGTTGACATCCTCCTCAGCTGTTTGATACCACTCGCCCAAAGGAACGCCACTGTTGAAGTCGTTTGTGCCGAGAAGAATAAGGATTGCGTCAGGCGTGTCGCCGAGTTCCGACTGCATCTTCTGCGCCATTGGATATATGCGATCCCACTGGTATCCGCTTACGGCGTACACATGCGGCTCAATCCCGTGCAGCTCCTGCAGGTATTTCCAGTAGATGCTGTGGTTGTGCCGTGTGAGCTGTGAAGGATCGGTTATGGAGTCGCCGAGATAGACGACTTTCTTTCCGCTCCAGGGATGCGGTTCAGCCGCTGCTGTTGCGACCGTATTGGCCGCTGCGGCGATGACAATTGCAAGTGAAAACAGAATCCTTCTCATGTGATACTCCGCTGTTATTCTATTTCCTATTGGGTG
>JAGBFY010000211.1 GCA_017936245.1 Kiritimatiellia bacterium | reverse complement strand
GGTGTGCGGTGAAGTGTGCGCCAACCTTCATTTCCTCGATCCCCGCATGCAGAACCTTTTCAAGGGCTGTGAAGAGGCTGGGCTTCCGCTAACTTTCCACATTGCCGCCAACAAGGACTGGCTCTACGGCATAATAGATGAGAAGGGGCTTCCTGAACTTGAGATATGTCTCCAGCGTTTCCCGAAGCTTAACTTCCTCGGACACTCCCAGTCCTTCTGGTGCGAAATCGGTACGTATTCCACCTGGGATGAGCGCACAAGCTATCCGAAGGGGCCGGTCAAGGAAGGTCGTATCCCACAGTTGATGCGCAAGTATCCGAACCTGTACGGCGATCTTTCGGCAGGTTCCGGCAATATCGCGCTCTCACGAGACTTGGACTATGCGGGCAGGTTCCTTACGGAATTCCAGGACAGGATTCTTTTCGGAGTGGATATCTGTGCGCCTGACGGCTACGTTTCGCCGCTCGACAAGACCATGAAGGAACTGCTTCGCACGGGACGCATAACGGCAAGCGTGTATCGCAAGGTGGCACGGGAGAACCATGTGCGCCTTCTTGGACTTTGATATTTACCGCAAAAAGGAAAAATCAGATGAACAATACAGTAGCAGTAGCAGACTATGGCGTTATCGCCCTGTTCTTCGCCGTTATGATCGGCGTTGGCGCATACTACAGCCGCAAATCAAAATCCTCCGAGGAGTTCTTCGGAAACGACAGGAGCGTATCCTGGTGGATGTCGGGCACCAGCTTCTACATGAACAGCTTCTCGGCTCTGGCGTTCGTGATGTATTCCGCGCTCGCCTACAAGTACGGGTGGGTGTCTGTTACGGTGAGTTGGCTTTCGGTGCCTGCCGTCCTCATAGGCGCGTGGTTCCTTGCCGTGCGCTGGCGGCGTGCGGCGACGGGCAGCCCGATCGACTACATTGCAACGCGCTATACGCCCCGTATGTGCAAGATGCTTGCCTGGCTGGGTTTGCCTATGCAGTTTCTCGACAACTCGTTCAAGCTGCTTGCCATTGGAACGGTGGTCGGTGTCGGTCTCGGCTTCCCTCTCTTCTGGGCAATCGCCATCTCCGGTGCGATCATTGTGCTTTACACGTTCATGGGCGGACTGAAGGCTGCGCTGATGTGCGACTTCATCCAGTTCCTCGTGATTCTGGTCGTGGTATTCACATTGCCCGTGCTTTGCCTCGATAAGCTCGCATGCATGGATGGGGGATCCGGGATGGCTCATGGCTTCAAGGTGTTTCTCGACAAGGTGCCAGACGGCTTCTTCAACTTCACCAGCGGAATGTACGACTGGATGTACATGTTCATCGCATTCTTCCTGGTGTTCCTTACCTCTTCGACAAACTGGCCACTCATCCAGCGCTACGCCTCCACCAAGAGTGAGAAGGATGCGAAGAAGATGGCGTATCTCGTGTGTGCGCTGCTCTTTGTGGGTCCGCCGCTCTTCTTCTTCCCTGCCATGGCGGCGAGGGTGTTTCTCACCACGCCGATCGCCGAGACGGAGCTTAACAGCGTATATGCGGTCCTCTGCCGAGCAGTCCTTCCCACGGGCATGATCGGCATGGTGATAGCGGCAATGTTCTCCGCAACCATGAGTTCGCTCGCCGGAAACTTCAACGCCGTGGCGATGGTCATGACCAATGAGGTGTACGCGAAGATCGACCGCAATGCGACGCCTGCCCGAAAGATGGTGGCGGCGCGTGTGGCGACGGTTCTTACCGGCGTGATGGTGATAGGTCTTACCTTTGTGATGCAGTATGCGCAGGGTGCAAAGGATCTCTTCGATCTTTCCAATCAGGCGTTCAGCGTGTTTCTGCCCCCGATTGCGCTTCCGATGATTGCCGGAGTGCTTTTCCGCTTCATATCCAAGAGGGCAGGCATGACGGCTCTTGTGGGCGGCATAGCGATTGGATTGATCGCGTTTGCCGTCGGCGGATGGTATCCCGTCATCCGCGGAACGATTCCGATGACCTGGCTCACATCCATTTCTACGGTTGTGCTGCTCATTGCCGGCACGTACATTTTCCCCGATAGGGCGGATGAGAAGGCTGAACTCGACGCCTTCTTCAAGAAGCTTTCGGCTCCCATTGAAAAGTGACATTTAATTTAAACATTTAAAGCAAAAGGATAAGTGACATGAAGAAAGATACATTGTGCGTTCAGGGCGGATGGGCTCCGAAGAAGGGCGAACCGCGTCAGGTGCCGATCTACGCCAGCACCACCTTCAAATACGAGACGACCCAGCAGATGGGCGATCTCTTCGACCTGAAGGAGTCCGGATATTTCTATACTCGCCTTGCGAACCCTACGAACGATCAGGTTGCAAAGAAGATCGCCGCCCTTGAAGGGGGCGTCGCGGCGATGCTTACGTCTTCCGGACAGGCGGCTTCGACGTTCGCCGTTCTCAACCTCTGCAATGCCGGTGACCATGTCGTATCATCGGCTCAGATCTACGGCGGCACGTTCAATCTCTTTGCCGTATCCCTCAAGAAGATCGGAATCGAATTCACGTTCGT
>JAGBFY010000210.1 GCA_017936245.1 Kiritimatiellia bacterium | reverse complement strand
CCACAGATTTGTGATGTAGGCGGCCGCCTTCACCTCTTCAACGAACTCCTTGACCATCGCATCCTTCCAGGCATGATGGTTGGTCTTGCACACCGTGACCGGCCCGACGCTCTTCCCGACGACCGCCTCATAGTTGAACGGTCTGCCGTCGGCATCCTTAAGAAATCCGGAGACGTCTCCGCCGGCCCAATAGCGGAACTTTCCGTATTGAACCACGAATCCCATCGAAAGGAGATTCTGATTTATCTTGACCTCTTTTCCTGCCGCCTTCGCATGAATGGCCGCATAATCGACGGTCTCCTCGCCTTTACCCGTCCAGCAGACGCCATTTGCGCACACATTGCGGATTGAAAACGAATCACGATACTTTCCTTCCGGATCATGAAGCAGACTCATCTGGTTCAATGCGCCGGGACGGAATTTTCTGCAGCACAGCCCATCTTTCCTTTTTGCGTCGAGAAACTCCCGCATCATGGCAAGACTTTCGTCCGCTGAACCATATTTTCCAAGATCGGGATACTGGTGGTCGAAATAGTTTTTGAATGCATATCTCTCGCCAAGGAGCGCCAAACCGCAGATACGCCGCCCATCCTTCGCGGTGCGGCATCCAAGGTCAGGGTCGCCCACGTGATCCGTATGCCAATGCGACACCACGGCATAGTCTATCGAAGCGGAAGTGACGTGCCGCTTCAAATACCGAGCCACCACCTCGCCGCCGAGCAGATCGCCCCTAGGGTGCCACGGAATGTTCTTGACCTCTTTCGGACGATAGAAGTCTCCCGTATCATTCACCATCGTGGTGCCGTCCGGAAAACGGTAGAACATATTCTCGCCGCGCCCGGTGTACACGAAATGCAGATCAAGTTCACCCTGCCGCCACAGCGCGAGAGGCTTGCCGATCTCCGGCGAATCGGCCACCTTCATCAATCGCGGACGTCCATCCGCACCAAACACTGCGGGACAAACCGCTCCCGCCGCCGCCAAGCGAACAAAATCACGCCTTGAAAACATTTTCTCCTCCTTGACTGCGTATTATACACTATCCATAAACGTTAAGGAACGCACTGCATGGAGATAACAAATCTTGCCGTTTCGTTTGCAGCAATTACAACATCAATACCCCATGCAGTCAAGCCATTCGAGGACGCGCTGCTGCCAGCCGGTGACATTCACCGATGTTCCGAGTCCGTGGCTTGCCTTCGCGTAAACAAAAAGCTGAGCGGGTATCTTACGGCGATGTAGCTCACTGTACAGCATTACCGATGCCATCGACGAGAAGTAGTCCTGATCGCCGTGAACCAGGAACATCGGCGGAGTTCTGTCATCAAATTTGAATTCAGGAAGCACCGTGGCCCCGTCACCGCAGTTCACGTTCGCCCGATCACGTCCGTCCGACAGCACATATGCAGGATAGACCGGCACTGCGAAATTGAGATGCACCGGCAGGTCGTCCAGCTTGTCGACAGGATCATAGAGCCGATCCTTCGAGGAAACGGCGGCTATCGCCGTCAGATGGCCGCCCGCCGAAAAGCCCAATGCCCCGATCTTTTCCGACGAAAAGCCATACTGTCCGCTCACGACACGCAAATGCCGGATGGCGCGGGCCATGTCCTCACGCGGCGCATCGTATATGTTGCGTCCCTTTCTGCGCGGGAGACGATAATGGAGAACGGCGACCCACCGTCCAGATTCAAGGATAGGCAAAGTATTGCGAGGGACGCTCCCCATGCTCTGGTTGTCATACCCTCCACCGGGAATGACGACAACGAGAACATCACGCCTCTTTGCGGCTTTCGGACGCAGAATCACAAGTTCAGGCCGGGACACATTACGCCGCCGCCATGTCTTTCCTTTTTTGTCATATATGAACCTCCCTGGATCAGCCTCTGTTTCATGGGGGGCCAAATCGGGCCAAAGACGGATCCGGTCGCAGATGAAACCATGCAACTCACCATATGCCTTGTCCTCATTCTCCGCTGGACTGACATAAGCTGCATTCTCCGCAGCGAAAGCACCGGCAACCATGAAGATCACCGAGAGAACTACGACAAGAAGTCTACTTGCCTCTTTCATTTCATTTCGCTCCTGAACGGAATTGAAGACTGCGCACCGGAACGGGTCACGGAAATTGCAGCGGCCTTCTGTGCGAAGGCTATTGCATCCTTGCAGCTCTTCCCTTCCGCGAGAGCGACAGCGAACGCGCCGTTGAACGTATCGCCTGCTGCGACACAGTCAACCGCCTTCACCTTCTTCGCAGGGAACATCATGCCGCAGTCGCCGCAGTACACACCCTTCGAACCCATTGTAATG
>JAGBFY010000209.1 GCA_017936245.1 Kiritimatiellia bacterium | reverse complement strand
CCTCGCCGCCGGGAACCTTCAATGCGACCACCTGATATCCCGGGGTATCGAACCCTTCCGCCGAGCCCTTCTTGAGCCCGTCTATCCAGGCAATTCCATTTGTCGCCGAAATGCCTTGCGCCGAGTTGAACGTGCGCGAATTCAAGATGGGTTGTTTAAACCCGTAGGTCGATGAATTGTAATCGCTGACGGCACGGTGGAAAGCGTTGTGCCCCAACAAGGCCACACGTCCTCCGCCCCGTTGGGATCCAACGACCGCGATGACCGTAGAGATTGAACCAAGGGTGGCATCTGTCGCCGATTCGACGGCTCCTTTCTTGAACCTGAGACATGCTCCATCGGTGACACTTCGGAAATCAACCATATGAAGGCCTTCACCAAGAGCATTACGCAAAAGATTCGGCTGGGATGCCTCTGTCTCCTGCGAAAGGAACACCTTGGATTTCGCCACTTCACCGCCAGCAAGATCATGCCAGCGCGTCAGATATTCCACATCATTGCGCGTTTCTGTTATGCATTTCGATTCATCGGTCGCATCAAAATGGAGATATCGATCAGGGAGTTCAGAAAGCGACGGGATTGGACGCTTGGAGAATTCCAGCTTTCCGCCAGCCATGCGCAAAGTGCCTGCATAGCCGGACGCCTCCTTTAAGGATAGGGTACCGGCACCTCTCTTCACAACGGTGGCACCGATACCGCGGGCGCCTTCCAAGCGTCCGACGGAAAGTGTCTCGCCTTCCGGAACATCAAGAACCGTCTTTGCGCCGTCGCTCCCGGATGTGCGGGAAAAAAGTCGCGATATGCGGGCGTTTCCGCCGCGACCCTCAACCGTACGGTTGAACCATTTTTTCTGCAACCACACCTCAAGCTCGACAATCTCCCCTGCGGAAAGGACCCTGTCGAAAATCATAAGCTCAGCGACCTTCATGCCGCCGGAATACCAATATTGTCCTCTTCGAGTATCCCCTAATCCAAGTCCGCTTGCTGCAGCCGTTGCATCCTGTGCCGGTAGCGCAATCACTTCCCATGCCCGATTGAATCCAATTGCATATGAATCTGTCAATATGCCGTCATGACGTGCACCTCTATTGAATGGATTTGCGTAGCCAAATCCATAAATAAGAGGCGAATCGTAATCGAACTGGTTGTTTCCGCGAACATAACTCGGTCTCCGATGCCAGGCATAGCTAGCCCCTGTATTTCCCGTCCAGGTATTGGGGCCGCCGCCAAGAATCCATCCACCGCTGTTCTGAGAGCCCCATACGGCGACAATAGAACCTATGTTATGGAGTATGTTCGTCTTTGCACCGGATGGATATTCATATGGATCGAACATCATCGCCTTCAACGATCCCAATTCACCGAAATCAAGAGACGGCATCCCGCCCAATGTTTCATCGGACGGCAAGAAATCCGGCGGCAAAGGAGGTTTTGTTCCGTCCGCCCAGCCTGTCCAGGAAGTAAATTCCGTTGTCGTTAAATAACGGGAGCCGGAGAGCGACGGAATTTTCGAAACCTTGCCGTCTTCAGATATCTCCCAACCATTGGTCTGTGTACAGTCGAACCAGAATGCAGGATAGGCCGATTCTTCAAGAGGGAAAGCTTCGCTCAAAGGCACACTCTCAACCGCAATCCTGTTTGTGATCGCATCTGAGGTCTGCAGAAACCCTTCCACAGACACTGTGACATCCGTTGCGCCGCACAACCGACAAAACCCGATGGTGCAAATGGTCAGAATGGATCCGCAGATTGTTTTTTTCTCCATCTTCATTTTTACCTCTTTCTGATTTCAGTTCAACGTACCGAACCAATGGTTGTTCCGTTTGACCGCGATTGTACCATACTGCCACGCAAACAACCAACCTGTAAAAACAGGTTATAAAACAGACCCTGTCTGAAAGCAGATCTGGCTCACTATTAAACAACGATGCCTCGATCAGGAACAAGCACTGTATGAACTGGTAATGCAGGGTTGTGCAGTCTTGCAAGCAGTGTCTGGAGTGCGATTGACGCAATCTCTTCACAAGGTTGCGCAACGCTCGCGATTCCAAGCTCCTCGGCCTGCGGTTGATTGTCGAAACCCGCAAGCCGCACGGCACCGGCTCGACCAAGCGAAGAAAGCACTTCATGCAACCTGACGGCAATCATATCATTACCGCAGACGATCGCATCAGGACTGCGCGTACGCAGGAAGCGAGAGACAGCCATTCTGTCATCAGGTTCACAGACGAGCACATTGTCTTTTTCCGACCAGCCCATCCCCGATTCCACCACTGCACTTGCAACTCCGCGCATACGGTTCACAACCGAGGGTGGCGAGCCTGGCTTCAGCAGAAACGCCAGTTTTTTCGCCCCCCACGCCAGCAGCGAACGACCCAATCCAGCTCCTGCCGAGACATTGTCCATTGAGATGAGATCATACTGCGGACAGCCGTCATTCCGTTGCGGATTGTAGTCAAACAGCACAACCGGCATATTGCATTCTGAAAGTTCCTTCCAGAAATTTCGGACAGGAGCATTCTTCTTGCCAAGATATTCAAACGGTTGAAGGAACAATCCCGACACTCTCTCCTCAGAGAATCTGTGGATTGTCCGAATAAGTTCCTCAAGGCGTTTTTCTGGGGATTTCTCAACCATTTCAATCAATACGATATCCCACCCCTGCCGTTCGCCGTGATGAAAAAGCGACTTGCAGATTCTCGACATGACATCCCCGTACTGGAATCCCGGATGGATTATGCCCAGCGTTCCGGTAGCATGCTGGGCGAACCGGGTAAGCCTTGGAAG
Organism: Kiritimatiellia bacterium; assembly: GCA_017936245.1. Classification (GTDB taxonomy): domain Bacteria; phylum Verrucomicrobiota; class Kiritimatiellia; order RFP12; family UBA1067; genus UBA1731. Next base: position 701 of record JAGBFY010000209.1, on the reverse strand, counting down.
CCTTCCAGAACCGGTGGCGACAAGACCCTCATTGCGCAAATCGAGCATCACACGATTGATTGTGGGACGGCTCACCCCGAAACGTTCCGCCAACTGACCTCCTGACGGAAACTCACCCCCGTCCCTAAATTTACCGGACAGGATTTCCCGTCTCAATCTTTCGGTTATCTCATTGTGTTTAGCCGAGCCCATATCAAAAAATCCATACGATATTTAATACGTCAATCAAGCGCCATATCGCTCTGTCGCCGTTTAACGCTGACGTCAACTCCGCATAAGTTATTGGAGCAACGGTCAATTCTCCTTCCTCTACTTTCGCTTCCTTCTCATCGCGGCTCCTTCTCGACGCGGACCGCAAAGTTCGATGTTACAGTTGGTACTGCCATAAAATTACCCTCGCTTTCATTTGAAGACATAATTTCTCCGTCAAAAAGCGTCAATATTGTATCATCTTTGCGTCGATAATGATAGGCGCGAAATTGGCAATTTCATGACACGGTTAGGATTGCGGTTTTAATGTGGTTGCCGATATGATATCCCTTAGCATTCGCCTCCAGCCTTTTCCTCCGTTCGTGGTATTCTAGGCTTTGGGTGGCGTGGATGATGCGGCGGAATGCCGCCGCGCTATTTACGGAAGTTGGCGGTGATGCCGTCGCCTTTGGTGTGGAGGAAGGTGCAAACAGCCATCTGCCGCCTCGCTG
>JAGBFY010000208.1 GCA_017936245.1 Kiritimatiellia bacterium | reverse complement strand
GATTTCGGGCGCGATTTCGGAGAGTTCCCCACGGCGGACCTCCTTGAGATCGATGATCTTATTGAGATCGGCGATGGTGAGACCGTTCTCAACATAGAGTGCGCCGGAGCGGTCCGAAAGCGTCATGACCTTGGCACCGAGCTTGATGAGCTTCTTGGCGGCGTAGGAGGCGACATTGCCGGAGCCGGAGATCGCACACGCCTTGCCTTCGAGGTTGTCTTTTCTGGTCTTGAGCATGTTCTCGGCGAAGTAGACGCAGCCGTAGCCAGTAGCCTCAGGACGGATCAGCGAACCGCCGAACGACGGGGCTTTGCCGGTGATGACACCACTCCACTCGTTCGTGATCTTGCGGTACTGCCCGAAGAGGTAGCCGATCTCGCGTCCGCCAACGTTCATGTCGCCGGCGGGGACATCGGTGTTCGGACCGACATGGCGGTAGAGCTCGGTCATGAAGCTCTGGCAGAAGCGCATCACCTCTCGGTCGCTACATCGCTTGCCGGAAGCGTGCGGACTCTGCTTGGGATTGAAGTCCGAGCCGCCTTTGCCGCCGCCGAGCGGAAGAGTGGTGAGCGAGTTCTTGAAAATCTGCTCGAAGCCGAGAAACTTCAGAACCGAGAGATTGACCGTCGGATCGAAGCGCAGTCCCCCTTTGTAGGGCCCGATTGCGGAGTTGAACTGCACGCGATAGCCGCGGTTGATGCGGATGACGCCGGTATCGTCCATCCAAGGAACACGGAACATGATGATCCGTTCCGGTTCCACCAGTCGCTCGAGAACGGCGTTTTCGCGGTATTCGGGATGGGCTTCGACGACGGGCCCGAGTGTGGTGAGGACTTCCTCGGCGGCCTGGAGAAACTCAGGCTGTTCGGCGTTCTTCGACTTGAGATCGGTTAATACGGTTTCAATGTAGTTGTTCATTTCATTTTTATCCTTGTTGACTTTGTTATTCGATGGGGCAGATTAAACGGTCGCTGAGACACGGACGAATCCACAGTCGGATTCATTCCAGTCAGATAGGATGGCGCTTGACTCCTTTGAGTGCGTGAGCAGTTGGTGCTCTTCAACAAGCGATCTGATTTCGGCTCTCTCGGATGCATTCGGTTTCCCGACGGTATAGGCGCCGGAGGCGAGTGGAATGTCCATGCCCCTGGAATAGACAAACACATTCCCGTTTTTGAGACCGTGGCAGAACCCCTCTCTGGGGAGCGAAAGAATAAGGGCTCTTCCGCCATTCATGTCCGCACAGCCGTTTGCGCCGATTTTATCTGCGACGAAAGTGATTCCAGGTCCGAGCCCAGTGCCAAACCCGTCACCGGCCGCTCCTCTGAAGTGGATGACAATCTTGTCGTTCGGTAGCGTTGCGTCACCATAGACTTCCTTCATGGTCCGAGAAAGCTTCTTCCCAGTTTCATGGTCCGCAGCGGTGATGTCGCAGCAGAGGGTACGACTTGCATGACGAGCCGAAGGCACGACTTTCGGTAGAAGTTCAAGTTCGTCGTATGTTCTGGTCATTCAGGTGATTCCTTGTGTTTGATGTCTCCTGCCTTTCCTAATAGCAAGGACCGTGCCAATCGCATCAAACCGTTGTACTGATGGTCTGGGGACGCGCTTTTTGGAAATCGAATGTAATCCTTGGTTTGGCGGATCTTACATTAATTGTAAGACCAGCGCCTTTGGCACTGAGCTTTGTGGGTTGGCACAGAATTTGCGCAATATCAATCGTGAAGGTTGAGTTGTCATCTGAAATGTCCGTTCTGAAGAAGATTGCATCGGCGGTCGCCATTTTATTCACGCTTATCCCGACTTTCTTTTCTTCTAGGAATCGTCGTGTCCAGAACTAAACGCAGGTTTCCTTCCTGGGAAGGAATGGATGGAAAGAAACCCGTTATCAATACTACCCAAAAAGGTGCGCAGTGGAAGATGTTTTGCTGCAAGCACCTTTATAGCCATGGGGATCCTGCATTTTCTTTTTGCAATTTGCCGTGGGATAGTGTATAGTGTCGGCATTTGCCGTTTTTGAGGGATAGGATGGGCGGGCATTACGGTTTTGCCCCTCAAGCCACTCTCGAAAAACAGCGAAATTCCGATTTTCAAAAAGAATCCATCAGGAGTCGAGCAATAGTATGAAAACAAGTAGACGCAGTTTCTTGGGAGGTGTAACGGCGGTGGCCGGACTCGCACCTTTCGTTGGTTTTCCGGCTGTAGTCAAAAGGCGCAGCCCTAATTCCTTGCTGTCCCACGCATGCGTGGGCACTGGAAACATGGCTATGTCCGACATGCGCGGATTCATGGGATGCAAGGATCTGCACATAACGGCGCTGTGCGATGTCGACTCCAGATATCTTGAGACTGCAAAGAAACTGCATCCGGATGCGCGTGTGTACCGGGACGCTTTCGAGATGTTTGCAGCGGAAGGGGATAGGATTGATTCGGTGAACGTGTCGACTCCGGACCACACCCATGCGCAGTACATTCTTGAGGCGCTGAAGCGTGGTCTCAATGTGTATGGACAGAAGCCGCTCTGCCACGATCTTGGCGATTGCCGCAGAATTGAGGAGCTTGCCGCCGCGAAGGGGGCTGTCACCCAGATGGGTACGCAGATCGCTGCATGGGAATGCGATAGGCGCACCGTTGCCGCCATCAAAAAAGGCGTCATTGGAGATGTCAGGCATGTGTGGCTGTTCTCGACGAGGCGTTCAGAACCGTCGCCAAAGGTATTCAGGTGGCCGCTTGAGCCTACGCCTGTGCCGTCCACGCTTGAATGGAAGCTGTGGCTTGGCCCTGCAAAGTTCCGTCCGTTCGTCGCAGGGGTGTACCATCCGAAGCAGTGGCGCAGATGGCGCGAATTCGGAACGTCCTGGCTTGGGGATCTCGGCCTTCACCTGATGAGTCCGGTATGGCTTGGTATGAGGCTTGGCGCGACAAGCCCGAAAACTGTCGTCGCGGACATTTCCGCTGACGATTGGACGCCCGCCCAGCGTGAGCAGTTCTGGCCGACGATGTCCCATGTGACGTGGACGTTCCCCGGCGTGAAGGCGAGCGGCATGAAGCCGTTTGAGGTGGAATGGTGTGACGGATTCGGAAACGTGGCCTACCGCCTTGAGCCGAAGTTCCTGCCGCCTGCGCATCTGCAGGATATTGCGGCGCTCACCCCGATGAAGAGACTGCCGGCGCAAGGCCGCGTGATTGAGGGCACCAAGGGCTGGCT
>JAGBFY010000207.1 GCA_017936245.1 Kiritimatiellia bacterium | reverse complement strand
GAAGAACTACGTTGTCGCCCGCATTCTGCGTGAGCCGGACGCGACCTACGGGAAGATGTCGAAGGAGTTCTATTCTGCGTTTGGCTTGGCCGGGGATGACGTGTGCAGGTATTTCGAGAAGCTTGAAGCGCTCAACGACCGTTTCACGGCTGATGAATGGGCGAAAATAGGCGCCCGGAACAGGGGAAGGAACGGTTCCATAGGTGGTATATGGAACAACTTCCTGCTTTGCATAGCGGATCTCTACAGCGAAGAGTGGTTCGCCTCCGCCGATGAGATTCTTGTCGCCGCGTCAAAGAAGGTCGAAGGTCGGGAGCTCGAACGTGTCGAGTTCCTGCGCAAGGGCCTGCGCAACGGTCTTCTCACCTACCGCACTCGCGTTGCGCAGAAGAGCGGCGACGATGCGGCGTTCAAGGAGGCGTTCGCGAAGCTGATCGAATACCGCGCAAGCATCGAGAATGACGGCGTGTGCGCATGGGCCTCCGGAAGCATGCGTGAATACAGGCAAAAATGGCCGCACATCCTGCGCAAGTGCCGACCTGTCAGCAAGACGAAATAGTCTTGCTGTGAAGAGACGATAGAAAAGACGACGGGTGGGAACTGCGCACCCCGTGAGAGTTGCCATATGGAGATGATGAGAGTATGGGCAGATGTCTATCCTGTGTTTTTGTGTTGTCGGTTTCCGCAATGACCATCTTTGCGGAAGGGCGATATTCCTTTTACATTTCCAACCATCATCAAAGCCCGTCGCATAGGGTAATCCATCCGATAATCGGGAAAACCAACTTTGTGTATGATGCGAAGGGGCGTTATGAGGAAGTGCGCGGGGAGGGGATTGCGTTTCTCGTCAGGGATTGCGAAAACGTGACAATCCGCAATCTGCGTCTGGATTATGCGCGACCGATGCTCACCGAGACGCGGATTGCCGACTTTGAGGGCGGCAGGACGATTCTGGACTATGACCGCAAGCGTTGTCCGATGATGGTGAAGGACGGGCTGCTTTTCATGGTCGGCGAGGGATTCACGAACCGTGTCCGCAGTTGCCGCCCTTTCGACGGCAGGACATTCGAACAGACTCCAGGGGCCGAGGATGTGTTTCTCGCGGAAAACATCTTTGTCCGGCTCCCCGACGGAAAGATATCGGTGGATGCCGATCTGTCGGAATACGGTGTCGGCTGCAAGGTCGGGGATGTTGCGGTGTTGCGTCCGGACAGGCGCGACAATCCCGCCATTGTCGTCTACAACTCTAAGAATGTTCTCTTTGAGGATGTTGTCGTCCATGACGCGAAAGGGATGGTTCTGATCGCCCAGCGTTCCGAGAATGTTACGTGGCGCGGAACGGGAAATGCGGAGGATAAAACGTCAGGAGTCTTTCCGCGTCCCGGCGGATATGCCACTTCCCATGCGGACGCGACGCATTTCTCCAATGTGAAGGGTACGGTTGTCGTGGAGAATTCCTGGTTTGAGGGAATGATGGATGATGCGATAAACGTTCATTCGACATGCCTTGCAATTACCAATGTTTCAGGTCGAACCCTTACATGCCGGTATATGCATCATCAGGCGATCGGGTTCGAGGTGTTCAAGCCGGGTGAAACGTTGCGGTTCATGAATGGCGAAAGACTTGAGAACGGACCTGAAGTGAAAGTTTCGGCGGTAAACAAGCTGAACGAGCGGGAGGTTGAGATCACCATCGATCGGGATGTTCCGGCAGAATGGGGCGTGGGAGACGCCGTCGAAAACGCCGACTATCAGTGCGCCGCCGTTTTCCGCAACAATATCGTGCGCCACAACAGAGCGCGAGGAACGCTTTTCACCACGCCAAAACCGGTTCTGGTTGAGTCGAACCTCTTTTACAAGGTTACGGGGGCGTCGATTCTCTTTTCGGGCGACAATTACTACTGGTACGAATCGGGTGCATGTCGGGATGTGGTGATAAGGGGGAATGTGTTCTCGAATTGCTATACGGCGGCGGGTGGATATTCGAAAGCTGCGATATCCTTCTATCCTGTGGTGCGCAATCCCGGGATTCAGCAGAAGTGCTATCATGGGAATGTGCTCATTGAGGACAATGTGTTCAGCGGATTTGATTCGCCGCTCTTGTTTGCGCTTTCGGTGGAGAATCTTGTCTGGCGGAACAATCATATCGAATACAACAATCTGTATCCGGGCTGCGAAGAGCCGCCGTATGTGATTCGCAAATGCAGGAACATAAAGATCGACGGTGTCGACCGTTCAAGCGATACGCGCATGGATACGGCGTTGAGGGAAGAGACGGATTTTGGCGAAGGTTGGAGTTTCGTCAATGCGGGAAATTGCAAGACGAAAGCGGAGAAGCGTTTCACATTGCCGCCTTCCGCGGAAGGGCAGTCGGTGTTTCTTGATGTTGACGGGGTGAAGGGTGATATTGAAGTCTATCTCAACGGCATCCGTGTGGGCGGTGAAAATGGAGGAAGAGCGGCATATCGGGTCAATCTTACGCCCGCCATCAGGAAGCCGGGCGTCGAGAACCGCATAGAGATTACGGGCGACAGGTCTTTATATGGAAGTTTGAAACTTGTTCGGACTGCTCCCGTCCATGTTGGGTACAAGGGAGTTTCCATATCGACGAAGATCATGCCCGATGGCACAGCGAAGGTTTTCGCCGATGTCAAGATAAAGGGACCGATCCCGTTCGTAAAAAGCATATCGCCCGTACCGGAAGCATGGGGCGGCGATGTGCGTAAAGAGAACCGGATTGTCGGGGAGGACGGCATGGTAATCAAAAAGCCTAAATTCGTAACACCGCAATCTTCGCATTTTTACCAGCTCGAGACGAAAGTGTTTTACGTTGGCAATCTAGTCGATGTCGTCACGAACAGCTTTTCAGTGATGTAAAAACAAAGGACATGCCCTTCGAAAGAGTAATATAAATTAAATATACGTTCGGATATTTGATTAATTGAGTAGTTTCTGTTGTTGTTTTTTTTTTAGGGCATGTCCCCACAGCTTCCCCACAGCTTCCCCACAGCTTCTTTAATGTGCAGCTAGCATGGCAAGTTGCGTTCGATAGACCGATTAGTGATTTTGTGCCTGATGAATCAACGTCTCCAACGCGAATCTCGGTTGCGGATTTAATGAAGATTTTACCGTAAGATTGATTAGCCGGAAGAAAGGAACACGAAAATGATAATAGGCACTTCCTGTATTTACGAAATTTTCGTTACGAAGAAAATGTAATGTTGTTATTTAGGACATCATTTGCTATAATACAGGCACCATGAACAGAAAAAATCCATTTTTAACGGCTGGATATGAAGGCCCTGAGACATTTTGCGACCGTGAACGCGAGACTGCGGAGTTGATTGCATCAATAGAAAACGGCAGGAATACGACTCTTATTGCCCCGCGTCGTTACGGGAAAACCGGGCTTATAAAAAATACGCTTTCCAAATTATCTCCAGAATACGATAGAATTTATATTGATATTTATGCGACTGAGTGCTTGGCGGATTTTGTTAATCTCTTTGCAGAGTCGTGTGTTGCGTCATTAGAAACGAAGCGAGAGAAAATCATAACCGCTTTAGGCCGTTTTTTTGGTAGCCTGCGTCCGACTATTTCGCCTCAATCTGACGGTTCGGTTAAGTGGTCATTCGATATTGCGGAGAATATGGCTAAGGATTCGCTTTCAGCTACATTTGATTTTCTGCGTGAGCGAGAACGCCCGGTAGTCATTGCGATTGACGAGTTTCAGCAAGTGCGCAATTATCCCGAAGGCAGGGTTGAAGCTTTGCTTCGTTCGTACATTCAATTTTTGCCGAACGTGCGGTTTATTTTCGCCGGCTCTGCCATGCACATGATGAGTGAAATGTTTGTTATGCCGAGAGGCGCATTTTACAATTCAACAGACATTCTCTCATTGGATGTTATTGATAGGAGTGTTTATCAATCATTTGCTAAAAAGTTCTTCGAAGATGATGGACTGTCATTTTCGGATGAATCTTTTCAATATCTCTATGCTCGCTTTTCCGGTGTAACATGGTATATTCAAGCAACGATGAATCGCATTTGGCAGACAGGGAACGGCTTACGGTCAAATAAAGATGTGGATTCGGCGATTGATACTCTTATCGGTAACAGCAACCTCGTTTTCATGGATCTTTTTCGCAGCCAAAGCGACGCATCAATGGCGGTTTTGAAGGCTGTTGCAAAAAGCGGTTACGTCTCCAAGCCTACTGGTAAAGAGTTTTTAAATACTTATTCTCTCGGAGCGGCGTCTACCGTGGCATCGGTTGTTTCTAATCTTCTACAGAAGGAATTATTATATAAGACAGCCGATGGAATTATCGTCTACGATAAACTCTTCGCGCAATGGCTGAAGCGAATGGCGTTGTAACGATCATAACATATACATTTTCGGTGGATAAAAAGTGTAGAAATAGTTAATGTTACTCGTAGCGAGGTGAGGCAATTTGCTGGAGGTTTTGACGTCTGCATCGCGGCGGGATCGAATGAAATATGCGATCTGACCGATAACGGACGGCTCTCTCCGGTGGTGCCGACCATAACCGAAGTTAATTCTCATTTTTCAACTATGAAAACGCCGCTGATGCTTGATACGAAACGGATGGCGATTTACGACGGATCCGGCATCCGCACGACGTTTTTCGTGAAGGGCTGTCCGCTCAGGTGCACTGGTGCCATAATCCCGAATCGCTTTTCTTCTGGCAATGGGCGGCAGAACTTTTCAAGGCGTTCAAGGCAGCGGGCTGCATACTTGCATGGATACGTCGCTTTACGCGCCGGCGGCGATAGATGGAAAATCAGCATAGGGCGGTTTCGAAAAAAGCAATAGAAAGATTCAGATATGGCAATGTACCTCAGCTGTGCTCTATGATAGAATCTATGGCAAATTTCAGTAAAGATCAAAAGAAAGGATGTAATGTCTATGAAAAAGAGACTGCTCATCATCGGTTCCGCTTTGGCGTTCTGCTGCGTTGCGGAAGACTCCGGGATTGCTGAGCTGAAAGGCAAACTGCCCGAGATATTTGCGAAATCTGCGGCGCACTACAAGGCGTTGGATGCGGCGGTAACTCCGCTCATGAAGAATGCGGAAGGTCAGACGATGGTTCCGCAAGGATACAAGCGCGACAAGAAGATGTATGACATGCGCGGAATCGTGTGGTGGACATCCGGGCATTTCCCTGGTTCCCTCTGGTATCTCTACGAGGCCACCGGCGACGACTTCTTCAAAGAGCGTGCGACCGTATGGACGGAAAACCTCAAGCCGATTTCGACGTTCAAGGGGAATCATGACATCGGCTTCATGATGTTCTGCTCCTTCGGCAACGCCCACCGTCTGCTCAAGACCGGGAAATACGACCATCTTCTTGTCGAGGCGGCGGACACGCTCTGCCTTCGCTTTGAACCGAAACTGGGACTCATCCGCAGTTGGGGAAAGATTGACAACGCCAAGGACTTTTTGGTGATACCGGACAATATGATGAACCTTGAGCTTCTTGAATGGGCGGCAAAATCAAAGAACGGCAAGAAGCGCTTCGCGGATGTGGCCCGTTCACACGCGGATGTCACGATGAAGAATCATTTCCGTGCGGACGGCGGCACGTACCATGTGCTCAACTATTCGCAGACGGACGGTCGCGTCCAGGAGATCCGCCGCGGACAGGGCGCGAGCTGCTTCACCGCATGGAGTCGCGGACAGAGTTGGGCGATCTACGGGTACACGATGATGTACCGCGAATCCGGCAACAAGGCATATCTCGATTTCGCGCAGAAGGTGGCGGACTTCGCGATCAACCATCCGAATATGCCGGAGGACGGCATTCCGTACTGGGACTATGGTGCGCCCGGCGAGGAGCGCGATTCCTCCGCAGGTTCAATCATGGCGTCTGCTCTTCTGGAGCTTGCCAAATATGTCGACGCAAAGAAGGGTGATGCGTACCGCAGGTTTGCCGTCAAGCAGCTTCTTTCGCTTGCATCCCCCGCATATTTCTCCGAAGGCGACGAGATCGGTCATTTCCTCTTGAAACACGGTGTCGGCGCCAAGCC
>JAGBFY010000206.1 GCA_017936245.1 Kiritimatiellia bacterium | reverse complement strand
CCCGACGCGAAGAACAACAGCGAAGAGGCTCTCGCGGTCGCGCAGCGGCTGGTTGAACGGAGGGTTGCCGGCGTCATCTACCAGCCGCTTGAGTATTCTCAGAATTCGGAGGCGGCGAACAGGCGCGTTCTCGAACATTTTGCCGGGGCCGGAATTCCAGTCGTCCTCCTTGATGGCGACATCGTGCCGTATCCAGCCCGGAGTGGATTCGACCTCATTTCGATAGACAACGTGGCCGCGGGCGAGACGATTGCGGCGCATCTCATGGAGCAGGGCGCGAAGAACATCTGCTTCCTTATGCGGGAAAACTGGGTGCAGAACGTGCGCAACCGGGCTCACGGCGTGGGGAACGCGGTTCTTGCGAACGGTGGCGAATGGAAGCCGTCCAGCATTGTCTGCGGTGATCCTCTCGACGCAGGTTTCGTGGGGCGGATCATGCGCAGACGCCCCAGACCGGATGCGTTCGTGTGCGAAAACGACATTCTTGCGGCTGGCCTCAAGATGACGCTCGAAGGTCTCGGATTCAATGTTTCGGATGATGTCATGGTTGCCGGTTTCGACGATGTGCAGATTGCGAGGATAACATCGCCAGGCATCACAACGATCAGGCAGCCGCTGGAAACCATTGCGCTGCTGGCGTTCAAACGCCTCTGCGAGCGCATGGCCGATCCGCATTCGCCGCAGACCGCATTTCATGCGATCTGTCCGTTCTCTCTTGTGGTCAGGGGAACGACGCTCAGGAAACAAAACCCGAAAACGAAACAGACAAAAGGAGCAGTCCTATGAAAATGCAAGACATCAAAAGGAGCGCTTTGCAGTCCGTTGCCGCGTTCGCCCTGGCGGTAGCGTCGATGGGTGCCGCTTTCACGGCTTCCGGCGACACTATCGCATGGTGGCACTTTGATGAGGCAGATCCCGGAACCGTCGCCGCCGCCAATACAATCGCCTCGGGAACGAATCCGGAAGCATATGCCGAGGTCTATTCTCTGGAGGCGCACAACCCCAAGATCTCCGGAGACTATCTTCCCTCCCATGCGAAACCGTTTCACGGACTTTGCGTCTGCGATCCGGTGAGCGGAGCAAAGCGCACGAACCGCTCGGCGATGAAGTTTACGACTGCATCCAACAACGGATCGCCCGCATATTACGGTGGATGTCTGCTGGTTCGCACGGGCAATGGACAGATGAACCGTTGTGCGAATTCGCTCACGGTGGAGGCGTTTGTCTGCACCACCGGAGGCACGTTCAACACATTCGCCCCGATTGCCGGCAACCTGAACAGCTACAACTACATGACGGAAAACTGGGCTGTCTACATGCTTGACGACGGTACTCTCGCCCTCCGTTTCGGCGGAAACGTATGGTACACCGGTGACAGCCAGGTCGGCACGGCGAAGGTAAACGACGGCGCATGGCACCATGTGGCTGTCACGTGGGACGGTTCTGTCATCAGAATATACGTAGACTACGAGCAGGACAGGT
>JAGBFY010000023.1 GCA_017936245.1 Kiritimatiellia bacterium | reverse complement strand
GAGCGTGAGCTTCACGGTTGCGCCAGCTTCCGTGTCGAGTTCGGATCCGCCTTCGACGCACCAGCTGCGCATTTCGCTGACGATTGAGGCCGTGTCGACCGTCACCAGCGTGTCGCTTGCCGAGAAGTCTGAACCGGTGCCGGCATAGGTCGTGGAATGCTCTTTCCCTGTCATGTCCTTGCAGGAGAATGTGCATCCCGTCGCACTGGCAAGTCCAGTTCCTTCGATCATCACTTTCGCGCCGTCGAAGAGCGTATCAGGAGTCACCTCATACCCCTCGCAGACTACGCGAACGATGCTGCCCGAAGGAGTCGGTGCGGCCGCCGCCGCGAGGCACTTCACCTTGCGGAAGGTCGTCTGGAGGACGCCCTCCGGATCGCCGCCGCGCGACTTGACCACGAGCCTGTAGTCGCCCGGATCGACCGCCGCCGCGACATGCGCCGTGAAGAGCTGCGTGCTCGCGACCTCGTCCACGGTAACGGGGAAGGTGACGCCGATGGAGTTCTGCAGATACGCCTCCGCTCCCTCGTCGTCCATCACCATGTTGAACCCCGCAACGCGGAACGGCTTGACTCCGTGTATGATGTTCATCGGACGCGGCGCGTCGAGATCCATCACGTTGTCGATGCGCACCCTTGCCATCGTGGCGTCGGTCACCATCTGGGCGGTCTCGTTCACGAACGCGAGGCGGATGTCGTCGTCGAGCCTGATGGCGAGTTCAAGCGCGTTGCGCTCCCCGTCGAACGGCGCGTCGGAGGTCGGGAACGAACCCGTGATGACCGCCATGACGGTGAGCCCGTCGAGATGGACGATCACGAGACCTTCCTTCTCCAGTTCGGCGATCGCGTCGAACGAGCCCTCGAGGATCGCCCGCACCTGGATTGCGGTGAGTCCGCTCTGGGCGGCAGTCTGCTCGCAGAGCTTCTCGATGGCGATCGTCTCCTTCGTGAGGTACGAGCCGAGGAACGCCGCCTTGCCCGCCGTGTCCGTGTTGTTGCGGTATGCCTTTACTTTGTGTGCCGATTTCATGTGTATTCTCCTTTCTGTTGATTAGGCGACGGTGACCTTGCGCGTGGCGGTGCGGACGCCGAAGCCTTCGCCCATCCCGCTTCTCGTATAGACCTTGAGCGTGTACTCCCCCGGCTCGAGCGCATCGGAGAGCTTCGCCTTGACGTTCTGCAGGTCGGAGAACTCGATCTCGCACTTCGTCTCCGCGCCCTTGGCGCTGACGAGAGCCACGTACTCGTCAACCTTCGACGTGTCGGGTGCGAGATCCGCGCCCGCGATGGAGAACGTGTCCGTGCCGGTGATGATGTCGTACTCGTGCGTCACTTCGTCAAGGACGGTGTTGATGACGGGGTTTGCGCCCTCGGTGCGGTTCGCCGGAACGAATCCCGCAAGTGCGGACTTGAACGGGTCAAGCTCGAACGCGTTGACGACGATCATGTTCACGCCGGGCATCCACGGGCCGTGCAAGGTCTCGAACGAGCCCTTGACGACGTTGCGGAACGCCGCCACGCCGCCGACGCAGGATGCGTTGCCCTTGCCGGCGTTGGCCTTGACCGTCTCGCGCAGTCCGAGGAACGCCGCCCTCAGCTGCGCCGGACGGAAGCCCGTCCTCTGCGAGAGGTATTCGTACGCCTCGCGCTTGGACATCGCGCGGTCGTGCTGCACGTGTCCGATGTAGTACGGCTGTCCGGAGGCGAGGCCCGCCCCCTTGGCAGTCATGAATTTAGGTGTCATGTGTTGTTTTCCTTTCGGTTGCTCCCCTGATTTGATTGCGCCCCGTGACGGAGGGGAAAACCGTCATGGGGCGTTTTGTTTTGGTCATGCGGCCCATGCCTTTCGGACATGGGGCGTTTTGAATTCTTCATGGGGCGTTTTGGTTTTGGTCATGGGGCGTTTTGCGCCGTACCGGGAGGGGCAGCGTCCCCGCTGCCCGATTCGCCGTTGCCCCATGGTACTCTTATGAAAAGAAGTTTGGCCCGATGCCGCCGACGGTGCAGCCAGAGAGGATGCCGCCGAGAGCACCTGCGATGAACGGGCAGATGGCTTTGGCGACGGCCTTGAGCATCCCTGCCCAGTCGATTTCAAGTTTCATGTTGTTTCCTTTCTTGTTGTTTGGTGTTGTTTTTGGTTGGTTGGTGTTGTGCTTCGCGCCTTGCTTTCTGCCTGTGGGTGGGACGTGTAGGACGCGTGTGACGCGTGGGACATTTGATTTTCAAGACGAAGATGCCTGAGAGCTTCGCATATGAAAGATGCCTCGATCATCTCATGAGGAATTCTATGCGCGAAGCTCCTTGCAGATGCTTGGCTAAATTCATGCGCGAAGCTCTCAAGGCAAATTTCAAGAAACCATTGTCCCACGCGTCTCACGCGTCCCACACGTCCTACATTGCTGCCATTTGCAAAGCGCGAAGCACTTTCCACTTACGCCGCTTCAACAATCGGCTTGGCAGTGCATTTCCAGCTCGCTTTGCGGATAAGGATGCCGTTCTCGGTGACGACGCCGTTGCGGTAGGCGGCTTCGTTCACTTCGAAGTCGGGCGCAAGAGTCTTTTCGATGG
>JAGBFY010000205.1 GCA_017936245.1 Kiritimatiellia bacterium | reverse complement strand
TATGGAGCTTCTGCGCGGTAGGTGTTTTCGTTTGCGTCCACAAGAAGCGCCTGAGGCGTAATAACATCGAGAACTCCATCCATGAAAGCAGGGAAAAGGCATCCCGTCATACGCATGGCTGCTTCAGGGTCGGAGGCATTGTAGATGTTCTTGTCGGTGGAAAGCAGCCAGAAGGCAAAGAGCGTTATGTCAGGAAACTCACGGAATACGGCGCCGAACACCTCCTGTCCGCGCTTTCTTGCAAGTGCAATGGTTTCTGCCCTGTCGCCATCTTCAGGAAGAAGATAGAACTGTCTGGATCGGGGATAATCCTCCGGATCGACAAGCAGTCCTCTCATTCCGCCGCGTTTTGCGAGGCGAGCCATCATCGCCATGTTGCTCGCCACATTTCCCCATCCTGCATCATCCTCCCAGGCGATTCTTTTGGTGGGGGCACGGAAGGCCGAAAGCATGGATTCCTTCATCGAGCGGTGCTTGGAAAGTTCACGCAGTATTGGTTCATACCTTTCGAGTTCCTTCCAGCTCCATACAGGATCGTTCATGAGGGTCTTGTAGGAAAACTCGCCGCCCTTCCCGTCCGGTATCCTTATGGAGATCGCGCATCCGTCCATGGGAGTCTTATCCCACTCGGCTACGTTTGCAAGAACATCCTCTGGAGTCGCAGCCTGCACATCCCAACCGTATGCAATGAACTTTGGCGCAGCACACACAGCCATAGACATTGATGCGATACACGCCATAACGGCAAAAGTTAGTTTTTTGAACATAACAACCACAACTCCTCTAATTGATGTGGAATTGTATCATAAGATCCATCTTACAGGCAAGGACGGATTCTTCCAGGATGTAATCGACTTTGACAGCGATGTACATGATGTGGTACAATTATGGCATTTGTTAATCCCATAAGGAAAATATATCATGCCCGTACTTGAACGAACCATGAAAACTATGCGCCTTTCGGACGATGTGGTCACTTTTTCCACATTCCGCAAAACAATGGCCGAATGTTTTAACCGCAACACACAAACGGGCAGGCCGCTTCTGATCACCCAAAACGGTGTAGCATCAAAAGTCGTCATCGATGTCTCCGACTTCGACAATATCCGCGAAACCCTCGAACTTGTTGATGACATAATGTCCGCCGAATCGGAATTGGATGCGGGACTTGGCATTCCACACGACAAGTTGAAACAACAGTTAAAAACCGAAAGCGAATTGCTACGCAAGGAGCTGGGGTTATGATCAGTTGGTCGCCACGCGGCAAGAAACGGCTTCTTGAATGTATGCGGCATATTGCCGAACAGTGTCAAGACTGGCCGACGGTAATCATTTGGCGAGACTCCGTTTACAAACAGGTTGAACATCTTGAAGACTTTCCACTTTCTGGTGTCATGGTAAGAGAGATTGGTCGCAAAGACATCCGTCAGATTCTTCTTGGCGATTATCGCATCATCTACCGAGTGAAAAACAATATCCCTGAAATCATCTC
The DNA here is from genome assembly GCA_017936245.1 of Kiritimatiellia bacterium. Taxonomy (GTDB): domain Bacteria; phylum Verrucomicrobiota; class Kiritimatiellia; order RFP12; family UBA1067; genus UBA1731. Next base: position 319 of record JAGBFY010000205.1, on the reverse strand, counting down.
CATTCGCCACTGTCGCATCCTCATTCGCTCCATGCAGGAATTGTGATAAACCCGCATTGTGCTTGTAACTTTGTAATCTTGCCGTTATCAGAATCCTTATGACCTGCTGAAGCGCGGCCCCCTCCCGGCCGGAAGCCAGAATAACGGCATTGAATTTTAGAGCAGTATCCCACTTCCGCATTTTCGTCCCGTCGCGCTGGGCGTCGAGCTGTTTCCGGCGGTGGTGGCATTCGAGGCTTTGGGCGGCGTGGATTGTGCGGCGGAATGCACCCAACGGTAGGGTGCTCTCGCCGAGAACGCCGCGATTCACCGCCGGGCT
>JAGBFY010000204.1 GCA_017936245.1 Kiritimatiellia bacterium | reverse complement strand
TGGCTTCAACAGGATGTGTTGAGCTTGTCGGTCATTCGATGAAAACCTACCCGACCGACATTTACCTTGGTGCGGGCTCACGGGCCTTCGGTACATTCAGGTTGGGAGGCGAGACGAGTTTGAAAATGGACAAGGAAGTCCGCTTCGGACTCACCTCCGGCTCGCTTGGATGCATTGAACTCGCTGATACATCTTCGTTGGCCGTGCCTGAATCGTTTGGCATACACGGATATGTAGACGGAGCGTCTGCCGTTGTTTCTGTAACAGATGAGGCGACGTTGACAGCTCCTGGAGAGCTGTTGATCGGGTGCACCAATAAGTATGGGTGTCTGAAAGTGCAGGACAACGCGAAAGTTTTGGCACGGAAGATTTCCATTGCGTATCCTGACGCAAGCAAGGATTTCGTGATGCTTGGAGACTTGGAAATATCAGGATCTGCGGTTGTTTCCAATGTGGCACAGATCTTGCTCGGACGCGGAAAGAAAGCACTGGGTACTCTGAAGCTGAACGGAGGTTCCTTGTTCCTGGATTACAGACGGGGTGAGGAGAACTCGATAACGCTTGGTAGCAACGGAGGCTTTACGGATGGTGTCATCCGCGGATGGGGCTGGCTTGGGTTTGACGACGCCAAGAAGACAATGGTTGACTACGTGACAGAACTTGGCGCTGAATATTGGGCCGGGATGACGTTCTGCGGTCAGATAATCGCTGACGGCGGGGTTTTGGATTTCTCGCGCGGTCCTGTGCCCACTTGGGCTGCCGCAAGGAACAATGATTGCGGGACGAATGGTTTTTTCGCTGTAAACAAAGGATTGCTGAAGTTGCAGCGCTCGTTGCCTCGAAAGACCGCCAATCATAAGCAAGTCGGTATGATGCCGAGCCACTCGGATCCGGTTATGGTAAATACCTTCAGGTATACGTTCGATACGGCTACGATGAATACGACCGGCACGTATGTGTTCTCGGAACTGTATGCGGTTGACCGCAGCGACATTCCGGCCGGGTTGCCGACCGGAAAGGGGATTCATCATTCGGTGGTTTGGCGTATTGGTCACTTCAATGCATCTGCAACACCGGATGTTGACGACGAGGATCTTACCGCCGATCATAAGCAGAACTTTACTTCGCTCAAGCTGAAGTTCCACTATGATCCTGCACTTGCGGAGATCGAAGGAGTGCGTCATGTGAAGGTCTACCGCTGTACCGATTCCGTCAATGGCGGATGGACGTGCGTTGCTTCAATTACGGCTCCGGATTCCGCTTCGCCATACATTGAAACGGTGGAGATCGCTCCGTCTTCTGAGCTTTGGAATGGCGGTTGGTTCGCAATTGTGGGAACACCTAAGGTCGGTACGGTAATGGTGGTGAGGTGAGTTGTAAGTTAAGAGTTGTGAGTTGTGAGTTAAGGAGTTAAGGAGTTGAAGTGAAGAGGTTGTTTGCATTGGCGATATGTGGCTGTGCGGTTGCGGAGGCGGCGTTTGGCGGTAACATGAACTGCGGACTGTGGTTCGACGACAAGGGGCATCACATCAATGCGCACGGCGGCGGCATTCTCAAGGATGGCGACGAATGGTACTGGTTCGGCGAACACAAGATCTACGGCGATTTCGGCAATCGCGCATATGTGGGCGTCCATTGCTATTCGTCGAAGAATCTTGTGGACTGGACAGACTGCGGTATTGCGCTTTCGGTCACAAACGAGGTCGGTCACGACATTGAGTCCGGCTGCATAATCGAACGTCCAAAGGTCATCCACAACGCCAAGACTGGCAAGTACGTGATGTACTTCCATCTTGAGCTGAAGGGGAAGGGATACAAGACTGCGCGTGTCGGAATCGCTGTTGCGGATAAAGTGACGGGGCCTTACAGGTTCTTGAAGTCGCTTCAGCCCAACGGTTATGAAAGCCGCGACCAGACCGTGTTTGTGGACAACGATGGTGCTGCGTACCATTTCTTCTCGTCGAACCACAACCAGACGATGCGCATCATCCGTCTTTCCGACGATTATCTGTTGCACACCAAGACAGAGGCGATCATGGCCGACGGCGACAAGACAGAGGCTCCGGCAATCTGTTTCAAGGACGGATGGTATTTCCTCATCGGTTCGGGATGCACCGGATGGATGTCAAATCCCGCGCGTTCCTACCGTGCGCGGTCGATCATGGGTCCGTGGGAGCGTCTTGAAAATCCGTGCGTACGTGTAAACCCCGCCAATGGACTTGGTCCGGAGAGGACATGGGGCTGTCAGTCCACGTTCATACTGAAGGTTGCGGATGACGACTATATTGCGATGTTCGACATGTGGTGTCCCAAGAATGCTGTCGATGGACGCTACGCGTGGGTGCCGGTCACATTCACCAAGGGCGGCAAGATCAAGGTGATCTGGAAGGATGTTGTTGATCCGAGAGCAGTTGGCAATTAGCGGTTCATGGTCAAGCCGTGTAGAAGGTGTAGGGAGTGGGGAATGGCCGTGTAGAAGTGTAGAATGTGTAGGGAGTGGGGAATGTGGAAAACGGTTTGCAGATTCTGCATTAGGGCTGTGAGGGCTTAAAACAACATGAAGGTTATAGGCAAGTGATTAGCGGTTGGCGGGTGTCCAAACGAAACAAGAAAGGATAGAAAACAGCAATGGCGACAATGACTGTTGGAGTTTTACTGGCAACGGCGAATATGATTCTCAATCCCGGATTCGAGAATCTTACCGATGACGGGAAGGCGGCTGACTGGAAGGCGCCTTCAAAGACGTATTCATACGTCAAGGGAGAGGGTCGTGACGGATCGACGGCGCTCAAGTTCTCGGTGAAGAAGAAAGATCCGTACACGTTTCCGACCCAGGACGTGAAAGTCGAACCTGGCAAGCGCTACCGTTTCAGTGCGTGGGTGCGCACGAAGGATGTGGACGGCAAAGGCGCAGGCGCAACGATATCGGTCGGCAGCGTCGCCGCTGACGGGAAATGGCTCGGAAGCGGTTCTGCGCATGGTGTGCGCGGAACCGTGGATGAGTGGAAGAAGATATCGTTCACGGTGGATGTGCCCACGAATGCCGTGAAGTGCGAGCTTGCGCCCTATCTTTCGCGAGGTCGCACGGGTACGGCATGGTTCGACGATATCTCCTGCATTCCGGAAGAGAGACCGGTTCTTGGTGCGCTTGTTTCGAGCATCTACCGAGATACAGCTATCGACGGAGAGGCGGTTTTTTCCTCGGCGCTGTTCGCCTCGGCGGAGGAGTTCGCGTCCAAAGGGTACAAGGCGGTGTTCGAGATTCCGAATGCGGGTGGCGGATGGATGGCGAAACTGACGAAACGGGATACCTCCGCTTCGGCGAAGATCAGTGTTGTTCCGGCAGAGATTGCCGGCGGCGTTGCACGGACGAAAATCGATGTTTCCACGCTCCCGGCAGGCAGATCGGAAATAACCCTGAAGCTCGTGGATGTGTATGGCAAGGTGCTTGAAAGCCGGAAGCTTGTGTTCAACCGTGTCGAAAAGATGCCTGGCTGGAAGGTCCGCATCGACAAGGCCAACCGGCTTCTTGTGGACGGCAAGCCGTTCTATCCTGTTTCGATATATGTATCCTGGTATTCGGATCAGATGCTTGAGGATATCATAAACAGTCCGTTCAACACCGTGATGTGCTACCGCCACATGACGCGCGAACAGCTGGACAGGTTCCATGCCGCCGGCAAGAAGGTGATCTATTCAATCAAGGATGTTCTGCTCGGCCGTCCGGCCTGCCCTAAAGAGATCGTCGATGATAAGACGGAATACGATTGGGTCGACAATCATGTCAAGACGTTCAAGGATCATCCTGCCATTCTCGCCTGGTACATCAACGACGAACTCGGTCCGGAGTGGCTCGACAAGCTTCAGGTCCGCTATGACCATGTCCGCGCCATCGATCCCGACCATCCGGCGTTCATGGTGCTTTATCAGATTGGCAAAATCAACCAGTACGCCGGAACTTACGATGTGATGGGGACAGACCCTTATCCGGTCGCCGGAAAGGAACCCAAGCCGATTTCGATGGTCGCCGACTGGACCTTGAGCACGCGTCGCGATGTCTTCGGCAAGGCGGTATGGCAGGCTCCGCAGATCTTCGACTGGAGCGCCTATCAGGTTTTCAAGGGTGTCAAGCACCGGGCACCTACGGAAGCTGAGATCAGAAACATGGTATGGCAGTGTGCCGTCGCGGGCGCCAACGGCGTGTGCACCTATAACTACAACGGACTTCGCAAGAAGCAGAAGGTTGTGCCGTTTGAAACGCGTTGGGCGGAGGTCTGCCGTGTTTACGGGGAGTTCGCCCGTTATACCGATGTTTTCCTCTCCACGGAAAAGGCACCCGCCGTCGGCGGAGCTCCGGACGGCGTGTACGTGCGTACATGGCGACACGAGGGTAGGGATTGGCTTCTTGTGATAAATACGCTGGGGACTTCCGTGAAGAAGTGCACGCTCAAGATCGAGGGCCACGGTTCGAAGGAGATGTTCCTCGCTCCGCTTGACGTGCAGATGTGTGTGTTAGGCGGTAAGTAATGAGAAATGGGAGCGTGAAGCTCACTTTTGACGTGGCATATGCTTTGAAATTTTGACGGGTATGGTATATACTACACACCCGTATTTGAGGTTATTTTCTTCTCTGTGAAGTGACATGTCATTCCGGAATCTACCCTCAATTACAGCGAGGCTGCCTCTCATCAGGCAAATGAATGAGATGCAGTCTGTCCATGTTTTGACAATTGACGAGAAAGGCAAATTATGAATTGGTTGACGGCTGCCTCTGATTTCAAGAAGATATCGCTTCTTGGAACCGCAATATCGGCATCGGCATTGTTTGGTCTGGAGTACAGGATTGAACGGGATATCCCGTACCGTTCTCCGGAGTCGCTTTCGCAGGAAGGGGAATATGCCCGGAACAGGTGTCTGCTCGACATGAGATTACCAGTCGGGGTTACAAACTTTGCCTCGGTTATACATTTTCACGGCGGCGGAATCGTAAAAGGGAGGAAGGGATCTTTTTCATGGCCGGATGAGGCGAGCGAGGATGATCCCATCGCCCTCATTTCCGGTGGATACAGGCTGCTCACAAACGCCACCCCCGCACAGGCCGTAAGCGATGCGGCGGCGGCGGTCGCGTGGACGCTCAAGAACATCTCCCGCTACGGCGGCGATCCGAAGAAGGTGTTCGTTACCGGCATTTCGGCGGGCGGGTATCTTACGGCAATGGTAGGCTTGGACTACAGATGGTTGGCGAAACATGACTTGAAACCTACAGATCTGGCGGGAATCATACCGCTTACCGGGCAGATGACCAAGCATTTCAACGTCCGCGAAATCGGGTTCAAGGACAAAGATCCGCGCTACACGCCGAAAGTTGATGAGTGGGCGCCGCTCTACTATGCTTCCACAAAGCCGCTGCCGCCGAGCTGCTTCCTTACAGGCGGCAGGGATATCGAAATGAAGGCTCGTGTGGAGGAGAATGAACTCCTTGCCGCTTCCCTCCGCGCGTGCGGGCACACGAACGTCGAGTTCCACGAGACAGAAGGAAATCACGGAGGCGGTGTGTATCCGAGCCGTTATTACCTTCGCGACTTTGTGATGAAGACGTGCAACGCAGGCGGCATTCCGAGACTTTCCGACGGTGAGTGCACCGTGCTGACGGGAGGACGGATGCCCGATTCGCTCGTGGCGCCGTATCTGCAGATGCTGTGGAGCACACGCTACCCTGGTTCGGAAGCGAAGGTGGTCGCAGCCGCAACTCCGGAGGACTGCAGCAGCAGGAAAGACCGTTTCGGTTTCAAGCCTGACCGCGTCTGGACCTTCGGCGATGATGAAAAGGCGGCGGACCGTCAGGCCTGGTCCAGATCGGGCGCGAAGCAGGTCCTTCGCCTTACATCGTCCCCAAAGAGTATGGACGATGTCATGTTCAACACCGAGCGGTACATGAACGCGGCGAAAGACGCCTCCCCGAAGGCTAAGGACCTCCTTACGGCGATGCTGCTGGTGGATGCAATGCACGTATATCCGTTTGTGGCGCGAGTTGCGATTGATGCGAAGAGGGGCATTGCGTTTGCGGCTGCTACTTCAAAGCACAGGGATGCCTCCGGCAAAAGACTTCCGGATTGTCTCAACGTGAAAGTGCCGCGTGTTGATATAAGAAAGGACGGTATAGCGTTTACTTATGCACCGAAGGCCTTGCCTTTCCCGGTGACGCCCGAATACAAGGAAGTGGAGAAATTCTATCCTATTGAAAAACGCTTCAACCAGGAGGTATTGGCGGTGGAGCAGCTCCGTTCCGGAACGTATGAGCTCGCGTTTGATGGGGTGAAGGTCGGCGAGTTCACTGCGGAGGAATTCGGGAAGGGCGTCAATATCGCAGCGCTAGATACGCCGAACCAGCGCAGGGCCGCTTCTCTCGTGAAGCTTGCCGAGAAGCTGAACGGCATGAATCTCGACATGGCTGAAAAGCGCAAGGCGGCGGTTCTGGCGGCGATCGAAGATGTGTATGAAATGCTGAATGCCGTCCGTCCTGCAGTATCCCGCGTAACCCTGAAACTGAAGGCGAAATAAGCTTTTCTTCTCAGGCTCCGGACATTGGATCATATGGAGACATGAAAAAAGCCCGTCCCGCTTCGGGACGGGGCTTTCCCCATGTTGCGATACGACCGACTACCGCTTGCTTATGCCCTGTTTGCGGACAGTGTCGCGGCCTTCGTATTCCGGCGGAACGTAACTGTGCTCGCCTCCCTGCACCCAGACAATCGTCTTCGGGCACTTGAGATTGTTCCAGAGAATCGCAAGACCGGACGGTTCGCACGTGTAGTCGCCGAGACCGGCACGCGTGATGTCGACGCGGCAGGTGTCGGGAATGCGCTTTGCGAAGTTCACGGAATCGAAGTATCCGAGCGCTTCCACGTACTTGATCCTCGGCCAATTGCCCTGAAGGCGTCCGACGAGTTCCTTGCCGTGATCGCAGAATCCGGTGACGCTGCTGAATGCGCGGGTCACGCCCTCGCCGCATCCGGCGGCCCAGATGGCGAACGCACCGCCCTGGCTGTTTCCGGAAACCGAGATATCCTTCCCGTTCCATTCTGGAAGGGATTTTGTGTACTGAATGGCGCGGATCATGCGCAGAATCATGCCGCGGAAGTAGGACGTTTCAGGATTTGAATTCTGCTTCGGGTCGAATGCGTAGGTGTAGCCGTTGGAGCTGATGCGGTCGGGGTACGTCTTGTAGTACTCGTCTGTTCCGCCGAATTCGCGCAGAAGGAATCCGTGGGCGTTGATCTTGAGTTCTATTGCATCGGACGGCGGATTGCGCGGCGCTTTATGTTCATCGACTCCATAGCCGAAAGCTCCGATCTTGAGAGGAAATTTCTTCCCGTTTTCGGCATCCTTGGGGATTGAGAGGTAGCCGGTGACCGGCATCCCGCCCGTACAATCTACCGACAACGCATAGAGACGTACCTCAGGGTTGCCGCTCTTGCGCTCAATACGCTTTGCGTTGAAGGGAACCTTTGCAAGCGCTTCCTTCTGTTTCGCCCAGAACGCATCGAAGTCCTTGGGTTCCGGAGCGCCCTGCTGGAGAGTGTCGATGCCGGCGGCAGCGCCTCCGTCGAAGAAGATGCGCCTTTTCAGTTTCTTGAGCTTCTTGAGCGCGCGCTGACCTTCAGGACTGTTGCGGTCTCCCTTGAATCGGGTCAGGGCCTTCTTGAACGGCTGGCCTTTTTCGTCCACGACAACCGCATGGAGCCGTACGAAACCCGGCTTTGCGATGCTGGTCTTGTACACGAACGGCTTTGCTCCCGTGAACGGCTCCTTGCCTTCGTCCTTGATGCCGTCATCGCCGGTGCGCTCCCATTTGAGGAAGTACTTGCCTTCGGGAAGTTCTCCGGCCACATCCTGCGGCTCAATGGTGAATACCATTGTCTCGCCCGGGTTGTAGTATATCGGAGCCTTGTCGGTTGTTCCTTTAAGCCATGTTTTCTGAAGCGCCTTGGGGTTCGCAAAACAGCCCATCGCCACAATTGCGGCAAGAAGCGCTATGCCTATTCGTTTCATTTGTCTTTCCTTGAGTTTGATGGTGTTAAATTGAATCAGGAGTTGATTATGTCATATCCGTAATGTTAAAAAGCATGTGCGGCTCTTCGCGCTGCCCGAACAAAGTTTTTTGACAGGATTAACAAGATTGACAGGATTGGAGAGGGATATTGTGAATCTACATATTTGCACAAATCCAAATTGTTTTGTAGGATGAGTGTGGGTTTGAGGGCTGTGATTTAGACGGGGAAGTCGGAGAAACAGACCCTGCGGTGATTAAGAGCGGATGGGGAGGGTGCCCGGGCGCCAACCCTACAAAAAGTGCGTACTGACCTTTTGCAAAGTTGATACTGAGCCTCGTCGAACTGGCCATGTCCATGCTGATGGTCTTGATGTTTTCATTGAGCGGCGCAATCTTTCGCTCTAACCTTTTCAGCGCGACCGCGCCTTTGCCCCTTGTGACATCGATAACCGAGCCGGTATCCTGGTCGCGCACCGTTGTTATGAATCGGCGGCTCGGTCTTTCGTGCCTGAACACATAAAGCTCGTCAACGCCGATGTTTCTGACATTGCTGTAGTCTCTTCGCCTGTAGCGCTTGCGCAACCCGATCTCGATGGCGTCGCGAACGGTACGCCATGACACGCGATATCCTTCCGCGAGGGACTTCATAGATACACCTGCCGCATGGGCAAGAAACTTCTTCGCAAGCAGCCTCGTGATGCGGGCGTTCTTGCATGCGGCAAAGGCGACACGCTCGTATGTTACGGCTTTGCAATCCCTACAAATCACTTTGCACACTGGCACGACGAAGCGCACCTGACACTTGCCATAAGGCAACCCTATCAATGTTCTGTCACGATGCTTGTATGTTGCGACATTACTGGATTTGTAAGCAACGTGCATCTGGATGGCGCAAATAAAGGCTTAAAACGCGATTTTCGCCTTCCTGCCAAAATTTGCGCTTTGGCTCTTAATAATGCCAGACCGGTTGAGTATATTTTATTTCATTGAAAGCCATAGTGTTGCCATTGGGATTCTTGCAGGAAACCCAATGGCAACACTCTGGCTTGAGTGCACTTTGAACCTGAGGCCCATGAGCCCC
>JAGBFY010000203.1 GCA_017936245.1 Kiritimatiellia bacterium | reverse complement strand
TCTCGCGCAAGGCCTCCCTCTGCAGTCTTATTACCCTGTCGGTCAGCTCGGTGCAGGTCTTGGGATAAGAGCAGTGACCGTGCAGCAGACAGCCCACGGTGATGCTGTCACCAATGTAGGATCTCCAGTCCTCGGGGATACATGCCGATTTCGCCGTGGTCGAGAAAATGCTTTCGGACATTGACATGTCGATTGTATCGGCATCGCATTCAGGTCGGAGGCTTCTGATGTTCCAGGCGCACCGCCCATGGGGGAATTCTTTTGCTCCAGACGGCGGCGAAAGACCTCTTGATGCGATCCGCATTACGGCGGCGAGAAACTCACGGGCGATGTACATGTTCGCCATAGCCAATCTGAGCGACAAGGCGTTTCTCGGGCATTTGAGTGTGGTGGACGACAAACCTAAAGCCAAATCCGAAGCTGCAGGAAAATCGGGCGGTGTTCGGATTTCCTCCAGATTCTCCGTATCTCGCGGATTCCCCGTTGCCAACCGTGCCGGCAAAATGCTGTATGACCCTGTTGCTCCATTGCTCCTGAAGAGTGTTCTGCAGCTTGCGCCAAAGGAATCCGCACCAATATACCTGGAACTCGATACCCGCGGAATGCGGGCCGGATTGTACCGCGCCACGCTTTCCTTGAAGAAGGCGATGCCGGGTTTTCAGGATGTGAAGGTGCCGGTGGAGGTGACGGTGGTGGATGCAGACCTCGACGAGGTGGCGGTCGACCGGGCAGGATACGATTATGTCGGCAATACTTTCGCGAATGGCAAGGGTGCGCGGAATGTCGTCGGATATCTGGTTGAACGCGGGTACAACGTGGTATATGTCTGCACGAGCTGGATTGTGCCGAGTGAGACGAAGGACGGCGGTTTTACGATTAGGGACTTCTCTCCGCTTGATCGTCATCTGGATGCGGTCTGCGCCACCGGTATTCCGCGAGATCGCATCAAGCTCTGGATTTACATGGGATTGGAGCACAATCATCCATGGAATGCGCCATTGAATGTGAAGGGACGTCGCTCGAAGCCAGGAGACGGCGTATGGGAAAGAGGTGTGAAGTCGATGGTGCGGCAGATATCCAGCCGGGTGAAACAGCGTTACGGGATAGGAAAGGATCGTATATACTGGTATCCGATCGATGAGCCTTCCGGCCCTATTGACGATCCTACGTTCAAGTCCAGCATGGCGCGTGCGTATCATGCGGCGAAGACGATCAAGGAAGATGATCCCACAAATCTGACGATGACGGATCCGCTTCCCGTGTTTCTGGCCTCCAAGGAGATAGAAACGGCGATGCCACGTCTTGCCGAGGTGTATGACGTGATGGAGCTGTATCGTCCGAAAACCACCGCGAAAACGAAGGCGCTCGTCGCGGCGCAGAATTTCAAGGAGGTGTGGACGTATTCGATCAGCACCAAAGAGACTTCTCCGGTGCGCTATCGACGCGACACATGGGAGAATATGCGCGATGGGTTCCGAGAAATATCGACGTTCTGGCATATGACGCAAAGCGCGGGAAGCAATTTCGATTCGTCCGATTTCACCAATCCGGGTCGTTTCGACGATTACGCTTCGCTGTATGTAGATTTAGGCAAGGATGAAGTGATGCCTTCTCGGCGGCAGATAGCGGCGGATATGGGCTTTGAGGAGGCGCGCCTAATAATGTGGCTCCGCAACCGGTTCAAGGGCGATACTGCAAAGCTGGAGAAGATTGAATCGGTTGTGCGCGAAGCCGCGGATACAGGCACGATGGCGGCGATGGACCGCGCCCGGGAAGAGCTACTCGGAATGGTAGGACAGTCTGCTTTGCGGATGTGCGGAGAAAATAAAAAATAAAGTGAACTGTAAAAGTTAAAGGAGAGAAATTATGCTTTCAGGGCTGTTTATGCTTGCCGCCGTCGTGTCGGTGAACTTCAATAAAGAAATCGGAACGATTCGTCCTGAGCTTCACTCGTCAGGATTCGGTCCGCAGATATGTTCATGTCCGAAAGAGAGCATGGATGCCATCAGATCGATGGGGTTCAAGGCCGCGCGTACGCACGATTGGTCGCTCATCAACCCCAACCAGCGTGTCTGCGACTATTTTCACATTTTTCCGCTGATGCATCTTGACGCCAGAGATCCAAATAACTACGTGTTTGGTCCTACTGATTATCTGCTCAAGCGTACCCGCGAGGAGATGGGACTCGACATTTTCTTCCGTCTTGGAACGTCAATCGAGCATTCAGGACCCAACATTCACTTCAATACGCTTATCCCTGAAGATTTCGACAAGCTCGCTGAAATCTTCGCCGGCACGATTCGCCACTACAACAGAGGGTGGGCGAATGGCCACAACTGGGGTATAAAATACTGGGAGATTTGGAATGAACCGGACGGGCGCAACAATATGTGGTGCCTGCCTGACGGCGATATGGGGCGCGGCTCTAATCCGACGGAGATTGCCGCCGATTTCAAGGCTCGGGAGCAGAGGCGCATGGATCTTTTCGTCAGGTTTTACGTGACGTGTCTCAAGCGGCTTAAGAGTGAGTTTCCCGATATCAAGGTTGGTGGACCTGCGCTCTGCAGCATGAACGTCCGATATTTCACCGCATTGCTCAAAGCCTGCAAAGAAGCAGGGGTTGCACCGGATTTCATATCATGGCACCATTACACCGGCAATCCGGATGTGATATTGAACGCCATTGAGACAGGACGTAAACTTTGCGATAGTTTCGGATTCAAGAACTGCGAACTTATCATCAACGAATGGCATTTCTTTGGCGAGTATTCGTGGAACGAATTGCGTTCGGCCGATCCTGAAACGCTGCAGCGCGTGTGGAGTGGTCCTGCCTCACACAACGGGATAGACTCGTCGTGCTTTAACCTTACGATGCTTTCCAAGTTTCAGACGTCGAAGCTTGATCAGGCGTATTATTATGGATGCAGGAACAACGGCGCGTGGGGATTCATGGATGAGCGCAGGCGAAAATACAAGGTGTTTCACGGTCTGCAGATGTTCGGCGAACTTGTCAACCAGCTGCCAGTGATCTGCGAATCCGCGGGCACGGAGGGTGTGACGGTTCTTGCCGTGAAGACGGCCGACAATGTCCGGCAGGGATTCCTTGTCACCGATTTCCGCAGTGGAGAGAAGGAGATTGTTGTAAAGGTCGAAGGCATTGCGCCTGGCAGGGAGATTTGGGCATGGCGCCATGACTACAGCAACGACAGGGCGCGGATAGCGCTACGCCTAATCGGCGGAAAGCTTGTGCTAAAGAAGACTGACGAAAACAGCGCCGCGTTTCTGGTTATGTTTTGAGTAGCAAAAGCAGCGAAGCCGTCTTTGCGTTCCGCTGGAAATTATTTGCGCTTGGTAGTTGATAGTTGGAGAATTGCCCCGAAGTGAATTCTCATTTCGGGTGGCAAGTTGTGCAGAGGGAAAAAGTAGGTAAGATGTGACTATTTCAATTGGATTGGCTTTGATAAAGAATCCTTTGCGATAAAGCCGCCGTGGTGATGAATCGCTGAATATGGCGCACGGCGGTATGATATGCTATAATACCCAAAATTTTTCGAAAGGCAAAAACGATGAAATACGACAAGAACCATGCGTTGCTTGAGTGTTCGATTCCGGGGTTGGAATCGAAAAGCGGGAAAGTGCGCGATGTGTATGATCTGGGCGATAAGCTGCTGATGGTCGTCACCGACCGCATCAGCGCTTTTGATGTGATCCTTCCGTGCGGAGTCCCGGACAAGGGTAAGGTGCTCAACTCGCTTTCGCTCTTCTGGATGGATTTTCTGGGAATGAAGAACCATCTCATCACCGCTGATGTGGATCAGTATCCAGCAGAGCTTCAGGCATACAAGGAAGATCTGCGCGGACGTTCCATGCTTGTCAAGAAGGTGAAGATGGTGGAGGTCGAGTGCATCGCTCGCGGCTATCTTACAGGTTCCGGCTGGAAGGAATACCAGAAGTCCGGCACTGTCAACGGTCAGAAGCTCCGTGAAGGGTACCAGAATGCGTCCAAGCTTGACGAGGTTCTTTTCACGCCCACGACCAAGGCAGCGATCGGCGATCACGACGAGGCGATCGACTATGCGCAGACCGAGGCGATTGTCGGCGTCGAGACCGCCAAGGCTCTCAAGGATGCGACGATCGGCCTTTACACCAAGGCGGCAGACTATGCCCTCAGCCACGGCATCATAATCGCCGATACGAAATTCGAGTTCGGTCAGGATGCCGACGGATCGCTGATCCTTGCCGACGAGGTACTTACGCCGGACTCCTCGCGTTTCTGGCCGCAGGATCTCTATGCTGTCGGAAGCAATCCTCCGTCTCTCGATAAGCAGTTCGTGCGTGACTGGCTCGATTCGATCAACTTCAACCATCAGCCGCCGGGGCCGGTTCTCCCGGATGACGTAATCAGCCGTACGCGTGAAATATACGTCAAGGCATACGAAGAGCTTTCCGGGCTCAAGCTCGTTTGATCAACATACGAAACAAGATACTGACACAAATAAAGAGGTAAAAGAAAATGGGTATTTTCGATCAGGTAAAGCATGCTATGCAGATGCGTTCAGAAGCTAAGCGCATTCAGCAGGAAATCGAGAAGATCAGCGTCGACTATTCCAACGGCGGCATCACAGTTACGGCCAAGGGTGATTTCACGATCGCGAAGATCTCCATCTCGCCTGAAACATGGGCCGAGGCTTCTTCCGGAAAGCATGAACGTTTTGAGACCATGCTCTTCAATGTGGTCAACGGCGCTCTCAAGAACGTCAAGAAGACCACCCAGGAGCGCATGGCTTAGCTTATGCAGAGCGGCGGAATGGGTAACCTTTTCGGTAAATGATAGGTCCCATAGAGGATTTGACCCGCGCGTTGGCGCGTCTTCCCGGCCTTGGGCGCAGATCTGCGTCCCGGGCCGCTCTTGCGTTATTGCGGGAGCCTGAGAAGCTTCTTGATCCGCTGAGCTGGGCGTTGCGTTCGGCTCGCGAATCGGTTGTATGCTGCTCGCGTTGCGGTGCATTCACCGTGCGTGACGAGAACCCGTGTTCGCTGTGCACCGATGCGTTGCGTGACGGTTCGGTGGTATGCGTTGTCGAGGAACCTGCGGACATTATCTCCATTGAGGCTTCCGGTGCGTTTCATGGCCGCTACCATGTGCTTGGAGGAAAGCTTTCCCCCGTGCACCGCGTCGGGCCGGACTCCCTGCGTTTCAAGGAGCTTGGCGAAAGGGTTTTCGCCGAAAAGATATCAGAAGTGCTTGTCGCCGTGTCGACAGATATGGAAGGTGACGCCACCGCCGGATACCTGTCGGAATTCCTGTCGCAATGCGGGGTGAGGATTACCCGCCTTGCGTTTGGTCTGCCTGCCGATTCTGGTGTATCCTATTCCGATCCGCTGACTCTCCGTCGTGCAATCAACTCACGGACGTTGATGTAGCGAAATCCCAACTTGACTATGTTGGTGGGATAGTGTATATTACACGGCTCGTTGCTGATGGCAGTTTTTGGGTTCTTCCCAAAAGGTGATTAATCGGCAGCAGTCAGTTAAAACGCCGGTGATCAAGGCGTGTATCTGCGACTGTAGCTCAATTGGATAGAGCGTTGGCCTCCGAAGCCGAAGGTTGCTGGTTCGATCCCAGTCAGTCGCACCAAAGATAGTGGCTAGCGTAAGCAGTTAGTGGTTAGTTGGCATATTTGCATTCACGGATTGCCTGATGTGATATACTAATAGGCATCAAACAAACATTAGAGAGTTGTCGAGTGAGGTTTTTGACATAACATGAAAAAGCTTTTGATAGTGGAATCGCCCGCGAAAGCGAAGACGATAGGAAAGTATCTGGGCGACGAATTTTCGGTCATGTCCTCTGTCGGGCATATCAGAGACCTTCCCAAGAAGGGCGGGCTCGCGATAAAGATTACACCAGTGAAAGGCGTGGATGGCGAGTGGACTTTCAAGCCGTCGTATGAGGTCAGCCCGGACAAGAAAAAGGTCGTTGCAGGGTTGCGTGCCGCGGCGAAGTCGGCGGATGAGATATACCTCGCGCCCGATCCTGACCGAGAGGGGGAGGCGATCGCGTGGCATCTGAGCGAAGTCCTTGCAAAGGAGACGAAGGGCAAGCCGGTCGCACGTGTCACGTACAACGAGATAACGAAATCCGCCGTTCAGGCAGCCATTGCCAACCCTGGAGAGATAAACGCCGCTCGCGTAGATGCGCAGCAGGCGCGTCGCATTCTCGACCGTCTCGTAGGTTTTCAGGTGTCGCCTATGCTCTGGAAGTATCTCTCTTACGGACGTTTCCTTTCCGCTGGACGTGTGCAGTCCGTTGCGTTGCGTCTCCTGGTTGAGCGTGAACGCGAGATACGCGGATTCGTCCCAGTGCCGTACTGGGTGATGGGGGTCGAGGCGAAGAAGGACGGTGTTGCGTTCACTGCGAAGCTCGCCCGTGTTGACGGCAAGAAGCCTGAGATCGGCGATGAAGCGACCGCTGCGGAAATAGCCGGCGACCTTGATGGGGCGGGACTTCGCGTGTCCGACATAAAGGACCAGCCGAAGAGCCGCCATCCGTATCCTCCGTTCACGACATCCACACTGCAGCAGGCTGCAAGTTCCGTCTGCGGATTCACTCCGCATCGTACGATGAGTCTTGCACAGAAGCTGTATGAGGCGGGGCTCATCACCTATATGCGAACCGACTCTGTGAACATCGCGCAGTCCGCCCGGGATGCGGCAAGGTCGTATGTGGAGTCGGAATACGGTGCGGGATATCTGCCGGAGAGGCCGAATATCTACCGGTCGAAGTCTGGGGCGCAGGAGGCGCACGAAGCGATCCGCCCCACCGATGTTTTCAAGAAGCCGGGAACGGTTTCAGGTCTGGACGCAACCTCCGCAAAACTTTACGATCTAATCTGGCGGCGCTTTGTCGCATCCCAGATGGCAGACGCAAAATTCTCGCTGCGCACTGTGTCCATCGAGCCCGTGAAGCAGGGGATGTCGCGTTCATATGTGTTCACCGTCTCCACGACTGCGGTGACTTTCGAGGGATTCCTCAAGGCCATGCCGACGGCATCGCTGAAGCGCAAGCAGGAGGGGGACGATGATTCCGACGAAGTCGGCGCCTTGCCGCCGCTTGCTGTTGGAGATGCGCCGGATGTACTGCGCTGGCTTTCGGACCGCAAGGAAACCAAACCGCCGCCTCGCTATTCGGAGGCCGCCCTCGTCAAGGCTCTTGAAGAGAATGGCGTTGGGCGCCCCAGTACGTACGCGCAGACCATTGAAGTGCTTGTGAGCCGTGAATATGCGACACGCGAGTCGCGTCAGCTTGTTCCGACAAAGCGCGGCGAGGATGTGAACGACTGGCTTGTGATGCGTCTTCCGTCGCTCTTCGATGTAGGCTATACGGCGCAGATGGAAGGTGAGCTTGACAAGGTCGAGGAAGGTGGCGTCACAGGGGAGAAGATGCTTTCCGGCTTCTATGCGAAGTTCCAGGAGTGGCTTGCCGCTGCAAAGGAGCCGCCGCCGGATCCAGAGCGCTTCAAGGAGATTTTTGCGGTTCTTGACGACGTGAAGGAATGGCGAGAGCCCAAGACCGAAGGCAAACGCACGTACGATGACCATGCTTTCGTGGAGTCGGTGCGCGAGCAGATGGAGAAGGAACCGGAGAAGCTTTCCGAGCGCCAGCTCAAGGTTTTGGCTTCCATGGCTGTGTCTTATCGTAACCAGATACCTGATGCTGAAGACAGGCTCGTCAAGATCGGATGGGGTGAACTCGTGGAGAAAGCGAAAAGCGCACCTCCGGATGATCTTGTGCAGGATTGCTTCCGCATGCTTGAGACCGCAGGGCTCATAGAAGGAAACAGGTTTCTGGAGTCGCTCCATAAGCAGTTCAAGCAGGGGCGTATCCTTTCCGAGAAGCAGTTTGCCGTTCTTGCCAGAAACGTATGCGAGAATGCCGGCGAGGATGAACTCTCGCAGTCTCTGAAGTCCCGCCTGGCGGCATTTGCACCTGTGGATGCGGAGAAGCCGGTTGCAGATCCGACGTTGCCGGAACTCATTGCTATGTTTGGTGAGATCAAGACCTGGCGTGAACCGGTA
This sequence comes from Kiritimatiellia bacterium, assembly GCA_017936245.1. Classification (GTDB taxonomy): domain Bacteria; phylum Verrucomicrobiota; class Kiritimatiellia; order RFP12; family UBA1067; genus UBA1731. The sequence continues at coordinate 537 of JAGBFY010000203.1, read as the reverse complement.
AAACGCGGAAAGCGTACGTTTGACGACAAGGAGTTCGCCGATTCGCTTTCGACGCAGTACGCAAGAAGAAAATCCCTCACGCCGCGTCAGGTAGCGGCGATGAAGAAACTGATTCTTTCATATCGTGAGCAGATACAGGATTATGCGACCCGGGCCGAAAAGCTTGGACTTCCGCTCAATGCACCTGAAAAGGCACGCAAAGGGGGCAAGTCACGTCGCTGATCGCCCATCCGGGAGTGATGTCGGATCCGACATCCGGACGTTTCGTTTCGTTTCTGCTTTCGGAACGGAACTCGTCTCAGCATACATCGGATGGATATGTTCAGGATATCGCACAGTTCGCCACTTTCCGATGGGGCACTGAAACCGAGCCGCCGTTTCCTTGGGAGACGGTGACGCAGGAGGATGCCCGCGCTTTCCTGATGGATTTCACGAGATGTGGGGCCAAGGCCACAACTACGAGACGCAAGCTGGCGTCGTTGCGCACTTTCTACCGTTGGCTTTCGCGGGAAGGCGTCGTATCCGGAAATCCGTTCT
>JAGBFY010000022.1 GCA_017936245.1 Kiritimatiellia bacterium | reverse complement strand
CTCTCTCAGGATTGGGTGGAGCGGACGGGTGAGATTGCCGCGAAGTTGGGGTTTGGCACGTTCATTCTCGATGATGGTTGGAGCTATGATGAATCCAAACGTGTCAATCCTGATAGCATAAGGGAATGGTATCGTGATGTCGGCAAGTGGGATGGTTTTTCACCCAAGAAATTCCCGGATTTCAAGGCGCATCGTGAGAGAATGCGTGCGTTGGGGCTCAAATATCTTGTGTGGGTGTCTCCTTATTTCATCGGGACACGCTCTCCGACCTATGCCAGATGGCGAGATAGACTGTCAGGCCAAAAGCCGTTCGAAGGTAATGTTCTTGCGGATGTCGCAGACTCCGAAATGATGGAGACGGTGACGGAACAGCTGGTGCGCCTTCTGAAGGATTCCGATCTCGACGGACTTAAGATAGACTTTCTTGATTACATAAAGCCGTCGGTCGAAAAGCCCCGTTCCGGGTTTGGGTATGGCTATGTCCGCAATCTCATGAACAGGCTTAAGTCCGTGAAGCCGGATGGGCTTTTTGAGTTCCGTCAGAGCTATGCAACACCGTTGACCCTTGAACTCGGCACGCAGTTCCGGGCGGGAGACGTTCCTTTCGAATGGCTTTGCAATATCATGCGCATAGCCCAGATACGTCTAGCAGTAGGCGATGGTGTGCCGGTCCATGCCGACCCAATCTTCTGGTCGCAGCACGAAACCAAGGATAATATCGCCCGTCACTTCATGGCGGCGATGGCCGGAGTGCCTATGGTGTCGATGGATCTGGAGAGACTTCCGACTTGGCAGAAGGATGAAGTTGCCAAGTGGATGCGTATCTATTCGCAACGGATAGAGCCTTTTCAGAAGAAAGGCCGCTGGAATATGGTCTATCGCAATGGCTCGCTCGCGTACGTGACAAGCATCCATGGCGATGAGGCCTTGGTCATGGTTGTTGATTCAGGTACGTCGCTCAGATCGTTGGATTTCGCTCTCGTCGGCAAGCGGACGATTGTCATGAATCTCGGATACGCTCCGGTCTGCATACGCGGTACTCAGGTCGGCCCTGCGCAAGCCGTCATTCCATGAAATCGAGTGGTGAATTAAGGGAGCTTTCACGTATTCTTTCTGCAAGTGTGACAATAACAAAGAAAAATCAGGGGACATACCCTTCGAGAGAGTGAGATAAATTTAAAAGAGTGGGTGGATATTTGATTAATTGGATGATTTCTGCTGATTCTTGAAGGGATAGACCCTTCAAAAAGCAACGCGCAGGCTGCGCGTTGTACAGGATTTTAGGGACGGCGGCAAATGGTGGTATGCAACTTCCTCCACACCGATTCGTTGCCATTCCCGCGAGGTTTATTTAGGAAAAGGATTATGGTATAATTTTCTTAAATTTTGAGTTGGCTTTCTAAATGTATAACAAGAAAAGGCTTAGACAGTGACGGAGAGTTTGTTTTTTCAGGATCTGGCCGTTCTGATGGCCGTAGCCGGTTTGGTTTCGATAGTTTTTGAGAAACTGAAGTGGCCTAAAGTGATAGGGTATCTCTTTGCGGGCATACTCATGAGTCGCCATACTTGGGGTGGAAGCTTCATTGCCGATGAAGGATCGATTCAGACCATTGGGCAGCTCGGCATCGTGTTTCTCATGCTTACACTCGGTCTTGAGTTCTCCGCCGGCTCCCTTAAGAAGGTCAAGGGCGTTTCCGGACCAATGGCAGCTGTCGATACGATTGTCATGATATGGCTTGGATATACGGTGGGACGCAGAATCTTCGGATGGTCTTCGGTGCAGTCCTTGTTCCTTGGAGCGGCGATCTGCGATTCCGCCACTACGCTTCTGGCAAAGACGATTGACGAGATGAAATGGTCAAAACGTCCATTTGTGCGATATGTCATCTCGACATCCATCCTGGAGGACGTGATATGCGTCGGCGTGATTGCGCTTATCACCGGAGTGGCGAACGGAGCCGGCTTTTCGCTTGGCGCAGTCGGGCTGTCGCTTGGTTCATTGGCCGTGTTTTTCATTTGTACCGTTGTGCTCGGCATGATATTCGTTCCTCGCCTTCTGAATACGGTCTCTAAGAACGGAAGTGACGAGGCTCTTCTTCTGACGCTTCTCGGGTGCTGCTTTTTCGTTTCATGGGTGGCGTACAAGCTGGAGTTTTCCTTGGCGCTCGGCGCGTTCCTTATGGGTGTGCTTGGTTCGTCTTCCATGGCGAGAGCGCGTCTCCTGAAGCTTGCGGACCCTTTGCGGAGCATGTTTGCCGCAATGTTCTTCGTGTCGATCGGTCTGCTGGTGAATCCTGAGATGTGCTTTGCGAACATCGGTACCATACTTCTCCTGTCTTTTGGTCGTCATTTTGGGAAAGGGCATGAACTGTTTTACGGTCTCCATGCTTACGGGACAGAGCGTCAAGACGTCGGTGCAGACCTCATTCGGGCTGGCGCAGATCGGGGAGTTCGCGTTCATGGTTGCCTTGCTCTACATTACGGCCACAGGGGATACGCAAAGTCCCATGTACCAGATAGTGGTCGGGGTATCGCTCATAACCACATGCCTGAATCCGTTTATGCTGCGCATATCCGACCCTATCGGGAATTTTATTGAGAGAAAGATTCCAGAGCGCGTCAAGGGCTGGATTTCCCAGTATAACGTATGGCTTGCGCGTATCCGGGAGGCGTCGGTTCCAGGTGAGGTATCCTCTCGAGTGCACAGGCATCTGGCGTACCTTGCCGTCTGCTGGGTGATGATGTTTTCGTTTTCGGTCATAGCGTCCATGCTTAACGGATACGACTGGTCGCGTTTCTCTGTGTTCTTCAACGACCACAAGAAGGCCTTTTTTGCGCTTGCCGCCAATCTTATTTTCCTTGCGATGCTCAATCCGATATGGACGGCAGGGCGGCATCTCGGTGAAGATGTCGGGGAACTGCTTCTTGCCGGTGTGAGGAGCGGTGGCGGAAAGAAGTGGCGGCGTGCCGTGCGCCGGATGGCCCGCAGCTGCACATTGCTTGCCGTTTCTTTTGTGACTGTGGCTGAAATTGTCATGATGGACGTCAACCTTATGCCAGAGGAGATGTATGTACGAATTGGCATCCTGGTTGTGCTGGCTGTAGCGATTCCGCTTGCGGTTAAATATCTATGGCCTGCAGTCAGTTCCGCCGGTACGCAGTTCAACGAAGCGCTTGAGGCGGAAGCCCGCATGGCGGCACAGCCAAAACCTTTGACATTTTCGCTCCCGGAGGACCGCTTTCTGAAAGTTGCACTTCCAGAAACATCTCCTGCCGTTGGCATGACGATCAAGGCTCTCGACATCCGGGCAAAAACAGGAGCCAGCGTAGTGTCTGTAACCCGCGACGGCAAGCGTTACGGCAATCCAGGGGCAGACTGGAGCTTTGAACTGAATGATGTCGTTGAGGCGATCGGAGAGCCGAAAGAGCTGTCGTCTCTCAAGGATCTTCTTGGTGTCGTCGTGTCGACACATGAAAATGACGACTATATTTAGGATGAACCAATCGACGCCAGAGAAACTAGGAAGACCCTCGGCATCGAGACCGCTGAACTGAAAAGACGCCTCTCCTGAACGTGCCGGTGCAGAAACACAACAGTCTGTCGGATATGCGTTTTGTTGTGGTATAATATACGCACATTTTCACAACAGAAAGTCGAATGTAAATGAAACCGATTTTGCTTTTGGGAGCGGATGCGTTCTCTCCGTTCCGTCTTGATGCTTTGAAGTCCGCCATGGGCAAGCTCGTCCCTGGTATGGAGAAGGCCGATCTGCGCGCCCGCTGGGTGTATGCGATCGAAGCCGAGGATGAGAGCGGCGTTCTGCCGGAGAGCCTTGAGCGTGCCGCCGCCCTGCTTAGCGTAGCGGACGAAAAGTCCGGTTGCGGTCGTGCATCGAAGGCGGCTTGCTGCGAGACGTCCTTCTTCGTTTCTCCGCGCAAGGGAACAATCTCGCCCTGGTCCACGAAGGCCACGGATATTTTCAAGAACTGCGGCGTGAAGGGCATCAAGCGTGTCGAACGCGCAATTCAGTTCACGGTATGCGGTTCTGGTGCGTCGGCGTTTCCGACTTGCTTCGATGAGGTGAAGCCCGCGCTTCCTGCGCTTTTCGACCGCATGACCGAAGGCGTGTATCTTGATCTTGACGACCTTTTCGACGTTCTGCCGCCCCAGCCCGGCCGTGAGTTCGATGTACTTGGCCGCGGTATTGAGGCGATCCGCGAAGCGAACGTAGAGCTCGGTCTCGCAATCTCCGAGCCGGAGATGAAGTATCTTGCTGATTCCTTCAAGGCGGCGAAGCGCAATCCCACCGACACCGAGCTCGTTATGTTCGGTCAGGTGAACTCCGAGCACTGCCGCCACAAGATATTCGGCGCGGAGTTCATTATTGACGGAAAGAGCCAGAAGGATTCGCTCTTCGGGATGATCAAGAACACTCACAAGAAAAACGGCAAAGGAACGCTTGTTGCGTACAAGGACAACTCATCCGTCGTCGAAGGCTTCAAGACCGACATGTTCCAGCCTGACGGCAAGAGCCATTCCTACGGTTTCAAGAAGGTTCAGCTTGACCAGCTAATGAAGGTTGAGACGCACAACCACCCGACAGCCATATCCCCGT
>JAGBFY010000202.1 GCA_017936245.1 Kiritimatiellia bacterium | reverse complement strand
GCTCAGAGTAGAACGCCGCCTCATAATACGCCGGCATCTGCTCCGGGACCTTCTGCGCCAACACAAGCACCTTGCCACCTGCGGCGTTATCAAACAAAATGCTTCCCGGAGCCTCGTACACCGGCTCTGCATCAAGCTTCGGACGGTTGAGAAGCTTTGAGACAACACGTGCCGCATTATCCATTTCAGTAAGATCGGCCAATCCACCTCTTCTCATGCCAGACTGCCTGAAACCGTTGTCAAACTCATGTACCTGAATCGTTTTACGATTCCAAGGCTTTGCACGCACCCCGATCTTATCCGTAAAACCGTTCTTGGTCAGCCAAATCGCCGCCGGCCCATCAAGGATCACCTTGCCAGAAAGGATTTCTGATATGTCATCATGCGAAAGAAGCTCCAGCGTCTCCTGCGTCAGCGCAGTCACCTCACCGGGACGAGCCTTGCCGAAACGATAGGGTATGCCAGTCAACGCTAAATAACGGTCGCCGAAATTCAGATAGGAAGGTCCGCATTTCGGAATGACCACGCCATAACGCGACAGTTCCACCTTTGTCGCCCATTGCATCAGGCCTCGGTTTTCATTGAATATCCGCCGATAGGCTGCCCCGGACTTCTTTTCATGGTAATTGCCCGTGCGGGTAATCCATATCTTTGCGCCCTTGCAACCTTCGAGAGCCAACATCACCAAATGGTTCATCATACGTACGGCGCTGGTCGCCCAAAGCGTATGCGGGCAGGTATCGGACTCCTGCATGTAGATCACACCGTCTCCAACGGCATCCATCTGGGCCGCGTATGAACTGCAGGTGCCGACCACATGAAACAGATCCTTGCCCTTTCCATGGTACGGAGCGCCCGTACCCCGCACGACGGGCGTCTGCCCGGGAAGCGCGAGAATCTCCGCAAACTCGCGTGCATGCTCCTTGTGGCTCCGAACCCAGCATACACACAGCATGCCGGGGATGGAATCTCCGAATCCTTCCCTGACAGTCTTGAAGAAGCGTCTGAGAGAATCAATCTTCACACCTTCCCAGACTTTCGCGTACTTTCCTTTCCCATCCTTTTCCAGCATCGAGACGACCTCTTCACGGTTCCAGTTGCGCCCCGTGCGTTTGGAAAACTCAGCAAGATGAAGCGGACAGAAACATCCGGGAAGGACCCAGACTAGCCGCGTGTCGTCATCAATCATGAAGAAATCGATGTTTTCTTCCGCAAACGTGCGGCACGTCTTCGATATGTAGGCTAGGAACCGTTCGTCCATGGGACACATGCGATATGTGCTTGTGCCATCCGGTTTCACCGCAAGCTGCCAGGGAGTGACGGTTCCGGGATATCCGCCATGTCCCATTGTCGACTGCAGAAGGATTCCCTGTTTTACCGATGACAGTTTGCGGAGCTTTGGCGCCACCTTCCTGTATCGGCTTGCGTATATTCCCGCACGATCCGTCACGGGATCGCCTTCGGGATTCACCGGACACGACCATGCGATTCCATCCACAAAACTATCATTGCCGAGCGCGGCGGCATCGGCGGCGAGTTCGTCCGCCGCATGTTCGTGAAGCGGCATGACCGACAGCCATCTCGGAATATCCGCACAGCATACCGATGCCCAGAGCGACACCAGAGCAACTCCTGCGACTAATCCTTTGCTTTGCCCGAATTTCATTACTTTACCTTTCTCGAAGATGCCTTTTTGATCTGTTTGCCGCCGACCGGCTTCGTTTCCGTCGGTGTCTTGTTCAACTCATGGATAACGCGCCCGGCTTCGAGCCGCCACCGGTCAAGTACATCATAATCCGCCTTCTCCATGACACTTACACGTTCATCAAGCAGCGCCTGCGCCTTTGAAACGTCCCGCTTGGTCTCCTTGCCCTTGGCGATATGCTTGGCGAGCAGATCCATGTACGCGACATCCTCCAAACCTTCACGGAATGCTTCAAAGCGCTTTGTCGGGATACGTTCCTTGCCGTTGCCGCACCAGGTTATTCCATCATCATATCCATCGCGCGTGTCAAAGCCGTCAGATCCGCTGCGGCCTCCGCTGCACCAAATGGCCACTCCGTCAAGTCCACGCATATAACTGCGCCACAGGTAGAAGCGATAATAGTCGAGGATGTCGCGTGTCTGCATATAGAGCGAACATTTGTATGTCCACACCTTGCAACCCTTGGCGCGAAGACGGCGGGTCATCTCTTCGCCGCGCTGCTTGTCGCGGAAAACACCGTCTATGAGCGTCCACATTCTGTAGAATTCGGGAAGCTTCGCCTCTTCGATATCTTCGATTGTGGCACCGGTCGGCGGCGGAGTCGAAAGATACACCGCCTGAAACCACAGATTCGTGCCGAATTCCCTGGTGACGGCGGCCCGCTTATCCGCGTTCAAGGGGATGTGACGCTTTGCGAACTCATCCTTGATGAGCGTCTTGAAGATATAATCGCCGGGCTTGAAGCCCATCTTCCGAAGGCGCGTGTCCATGATCCTGAACCACTCCGGCGTACGGTCCGGAGTGCCCCAGCCGAACACGAACCGCATGCCGAGCTCCTTCGCCCTGCGGAAGAACTCTTCATTTGCGGTTTCGGCAAGATGCCTGTCAAAATAGACGGGATCATCCTTTTTCGGGCGTCGGACGGAATACTGGTCTCTGTGAACACCGAATTCATAAAGTCGGCTCTTGGTCCAACCATGAGTGACATGATAGTCATGCATCAGCTCCAACGTCTGCACTTCATCATTGTCGAAGAAGTTCGGACCCCAGAAGAACGTCTGCAATGGCCAATCACGCGTTTCCGGAAGCGAAAAGTTCCACACATTCATCTCGACATCAATCGCCTGTTCGGCGATGCTGATATCATGCGTGGACTTCAACACAATCTTGGTATTGTATTTTCCAGGCTTCACTCCGCGTGAATTGAACACTACCCAGACCCTTGTCGTGCGCCCGGGCGTAATGGTTATTATGTTGCCAGGCTTCCGGATGAGCGGTGCGGTTATAAGTTCCTTCTCCCAAAGTATGTACGGTTCTTCATACACCTCGAACGAGTCGCAGGAGACGAACTTCTTGACCCACTTTCCGTAGTTGTCTATCGTCTGCGGCACCAGACGCAGATCAAGACGCGGTCCACAGAGAAGTCCGGTGAACTCAAGACACACCGCCTCACGCTCATTGCCCGCCTGCTCGAACTTGAGCGACGGCAGACCGCAGTAGTCCTTGGGCGGCAGACGGTCCGGATCACCTTTCTCCCACAATGACGCCGGCCATGCCGCGAACGCGTTCTCGCCGGCATATTTCCTGTAGCCTGCCTCAAGCGCAAAAAATTCGTTTGTCGTCAGCTTACCCTGCTCGAACTTCTCCAACCCCCGCTTGAACTGATGAATGGCCCGTATCGCCACATCGTAGACAGGAAGGGTCCTGTCTACGAAATGCGTGGTTGCCGCCTCGTGCGAAACGACAAGTTTCTTGGCGGCGGCGAGTCGCGCCTCCACGCGCTTCCTCACCGACTCCGCACGATACTCCCGTGCAGATGCCGCGACTTCATCGGTCGTCTCGCCGAACAGCAGCTTGCCGAATCGTCCGCGCTTCGTGTTGCCGACAGACTTGAGCTGCGGAGCGCTTGTGCGCGACCAGGGATTGCTTACGAAACGGCAAACGCGCATTCCGATATAATCGCCGGGAATAGGCTGTTCGATTCCAAGACCGAAATACGGAAACTTCATCTCCAGCGTCCAGCGATCCTTGAAGCGGCGCGTCTTGATCACTTTCCGTCTGAGATTCCACACCTTGCGGTCGTTGGCGGCGTCATAGCATGAACCGAGCGCGTTGACGGCAAGGTGCAGCATGCTCTCGCCCAGCTTTCTCGGAACGAAGAACAGCAACTCCACATTGTCGTCATTGAATACCGGCTGGTCGTCTTGGTCGTACTGCGCCTTGATGTCCTCCATCGGCTGATGAAGCGTCATTCCCATATAGAGCGCCTTGGACGAGTAACGCAGTTTGAGTTCCGTCTTGAACGGAAACTTCCTGTTTGCCATCGGCAAGAAATTCGTATACGAGGGAACGTTTTTCCATACGGCCTTGTCGAGATCGCCGTCAACCTCAAAATCCTTGGCGTATGCGGCGGTGAACACGACCGGCGTGTCAACAAGACGCGATGCGTCAACATTGCCCGTCGCCTCAGGAATTGGAGCAAACACTTCACCCGGTCCAAGCACCTGAACAAAATCGCTCGTTACTGGTTTTGCGGCAATGCACCCAAAATACATTGCGAAAGCTATAAGTGGAAAAACAACCGTCTTCATATTTATCGACATCCTATTTTATTCACTTTGTTTCGTTATTCACACGTTACACAAAAACGAATACCTCTTGCGCACGGAGGATTATCTCCTGCATAGTTCTGATAAGATCCTGTACGAATCCATAGTGTAATATTCGTTTGTTCGAAATTACCACCACGGCTCGTTATATGATGCTTATTACTATTCAGTGCTTTTGCATCATCACGAGGAATACCTTCATAGTTTTCAACAGGGAATACATACCCTTTTTCGATCAAATACGCTTTAAGGCTGGCAATAGGCACATATGGATCAAGGCAGTCTTCCATTACATTACCAATCATATCATAAAGTCCAAATGCATTAGGCTTATATGTGCCTACACAAGCCGACCCTTTGTCCGCATCACACAAACCATCTCCATATGCCGCCGCGCCACCACCTGCGCTTTTTAGGTTACGAGCGATTTCAGAACGTTCGTATTGACTGCCTTCCGGATTCAGGTAATAATCTGTTCCCGAAGCTCCTGCGCATGCAGCAAACTGCCATTGGGCATCAGTCGGGAGATTAAGCGTCTTAAGTCCTGTCTTATCGCGCAGCTTTTTTAGCAACGAACTTGAAGCCAACTCCTTGTCGTCAGGCCACAAATATTTGTTTTGATTGAAAAGCAGTTTTGGACAGAAATTATCCAAAGGACGGGTTGCGCGCCATGTCACATTAGACATATACGAGGGCCAATTACCGTTTATCTGGTACCATTGCTGCTGCGTGGTCTCAAATATGCCTATGTAGTAATCCTTTGTGATCTTTGCATAAAAACTATTGTTACCATCCGATGGAACATCCTTTCCTCCCATGGTAAACATAGATCCGTCACCCTTGATTCTCCTAAGCCACATTTGTGTAGTCTTGCAGACATCATTTGCCTTGGGAGTATGGACAGGCTCTTTCGTGGTATAGCGGACATTGTAGGACTTGGCGTCTGCGCCTTCTGAAAGGTCAATCACCATATACACCGGAGTAAGACTGGTGAACGGCATAACCGTCACAGCAACCTTTACATCCTCAGCCTTAAGATTCGGGTAATCCTCCTCAATTGCCCACGTCACTCTTCCCTTTCCTGCCTTTACTACCGGTTCGGAAAGAAATGTGCGCGCCTCAAGGACTTGATCGCCTCCTGCATATGAAGCCTTAACTTCAATCCGAAATGTATCGGTCGGCAGCGCTTCTCCTATATTGAAATCAACATCAACAATATTGTTCCATGGATAACGTTGACGCGCGGATACGTCAGTAACGGTAAATCCAAACACCATACTTGTAACAAAAACAGCAAAAGCACTAAAAATTAAACTCTTCATAGTAAAACCTCTTTCACATTAAGGAGCAATCACAAATCTGGCACCGGTTCCATTATGACGAGTACCGGTATTGTTGCGATTACCAAAATCGCGATAGTAATTATAGCAATATGCTATGTCACTATTATACCAGCAACCGCCTCTCGTAGAATGCTTGCGTTTAGTGGAATTGCAAGTTGCTGGACCTGTCGGATCAATTGCTGGATTTCCTTCTCCATATACAGTTGCATAATATTCTTTAAGATTATCTAATGTAGCATATGCATCCAAACACATTTCCATTACATTTCCATACATGTTGTATAGGCCCCATTTATTTGCCTTGTATGTTCCGACAATTGCAGTACCTGAAGCAGTATCTTCATTATATGTTAAATTATTCGATGAAAGTTTAAACCTAACATCTGCAGTGGTAAAATCATCGTTAAAAGACTTAGTATATCCCGCCCTGCAGGCACTTTCCCATTGAGCCTCCGTTGGAAGATTGAACGCTTCAATTCCTGTACGGGCACGCATCTTTCCTACAAACGAATTTTCCGACACTGTTTTATTTTCCGGATAATTATTGTGTCCAATAACATCCTCATAATTGATATTCTCTACAGGACGCGCGGCTCTCCAAGTGACATTGGTAAACTTTGCAGGCCAAGCATCCATCACCTGAGCCCATTGCTGCTGTGTTACTTCAAATATACCAATGTAATATGGGGAAAGACGCACCTTAAAACGACCCTCTCCCTCATTATCTTTCGTTCCATAAAACGGGAACGTGTTTCCTTTTATACGTTTAAACCACATCTGCGTTGTACGACAAGGATCTTTGGTACAAGCTACAAGGTCATCTGCAGACGCTAGATTTGGCGGAGTAAACGTATAACGCACTGGATATTTAGTCGAATTAGGTCCGCTCGAAAGATCTATTACCATGTACACATCACACGCATCGGCATTGACGGGATGAGCCGTCACGGCGACCTGCATATCCCTGATATTGAGTTCGGGATAATCCGCGCCGACATCCCACGACACGCGGTTCTTTCCGCGTCCGCACAGCGGTTCAGACACGTATGTGCGGCCCAAGAGCTTTTTCGCGCCTTCGGCATACTTGGCCTTCACCTCAACACGGAACAGATCGCCCGCCGCGGCTCCGTCGATGACGAAATCAACGTCCAGCACTCCGTTCCACGGCCATCTTGCGGCTGCGGACACGTTCTTGACCGTAAAGGCTTCGGCAGTACACGCAAGCGCACATGCCGCAAACATCATTCCAATGCTCTTTTTCATTTTATGTATCCTTCTTAAATCACCTTACGATTACACATGTGCCGTACACGTGCGCGATCGAGAACCCCGGAGACCGAGTTTCAAGGAGCAGAGCGCCGTCTGCCGAATATTCGCGCAGCATAAGCGCATAATCGCCCCACTGCAGGTTTTTGGTGACAAACTCAAGGCTGCCCGTCTCCGGGGAATCCACCGTATGCAGCAGACTGGTGCTCACCGACATTATGGAGCCGTCCTTCGCCCTTTTCGTGCATACGAGCGAAACCTCGGCATTGGATGCCACATTCGCCCACTTCAGGTCATACCACAGATTCGTAGTCGCCCGGGCGTTGACGATCTCCTGCAGGGCATTCGTGCGGACGTCTATCGCCGATTCGACGGAATATGCCGATTCTTCGCCGATGGAAATATCCTTGACGAGCGTACTGCCGACCGTAACTCCGTCAAGTTCCGCATTCATCACGAAGCGCGTATATCCGCTTTCCGACCAGTCGATTGAAGAGAGCACATCTGCGTCCGTGAGCGAAACGGTCGTCGTCACGGCGTTTGCGGTATCCGGACAGGCGACGGCCTTC
>JAGBFY010000201.1 GCA_017936245.1 Kiritimatiellia bacterium | reverse complement strand
CTCTCTGCGACCTCTGCGTTCTCTGCGGGAGAAAACTAAACCACCGGATCGCTGCAGAATTTGCGCCGACCACATTCGCGGCAAAAGTCACCGCGCCAGACTGAATCGAATTGCTCAACAAGCGGTTCGACAAGCACCGGATCATCTGTCAGAACGCCGTTTTCGAAGTTGCGCTTACGCTCAGACTTCGCGCCCATCCCGGCACCGGTCAAGTTTGCCGAGCCGAAATACGCCTTCACGCCATCGACGATGATGCACTTGAAATGCACGCGCGGGCAGAGCATCCGCTCCATCGCCGTCCAGAGAGTCGGATAGCGATCAAAGTCGTCACGCCAGTTAGGGCCAGGATCCTTCGCATGGATGAGCCGCACTCCAACCCCGCGCTTCACCATCCCGTCCAACACTTCCAAAAACGGCACCATCTCCCGCCCGCCAGTATCAACATACATATCCTTAATATCCGAGGTTGCAATCCACAACATCTCCCTCGCCTGCGGCACAATCCCGCAGACGACGGAGGAGTAGATTTCACGATTGGAAAGGAAGGAGGTCATGGATTGCTCTCCGCCGTCAATTTCCATATGCATTTCCAAGTTTCACTTCAATCTTTAAGGAGATGAGAGGATTGTGCTCCGACGGAACATCCAGATGCGATTCTCCTGAATCGAAAACAAAGAACCTCTTCAGAAAATTATTCCAATCATCAATGTTTTCTTGTGCTTTTTGGGAATCGAGGCTGTCAGTTTGAAATGTCACCAAAAGCATGATTCGAAAATCAACATCTTCAACATCGGCCGTTCCCTTTGCAAAATGAAGGAGTTGATAGCGAAGATTGGCATCATTATCGCAGATCGAATCATCGCAAATGTTGATGCCAAACCATTTGCAAAGATTGTCAATTCTGGCCAAACCTTGACTTGAAGGGCAGTTGCTTCGTTTCGCCTTTGCTGATTCTGTCACCTCACGAAGCGTGCGATCGAAAGATTCATCGACCTTTGCTTCCACTCCAATGAAAAACGTCTTGCCGCTTTCCGTTCTTCCCCAGATACCCATGTCCTGCCGCCGAGGATTCGGGTATGAATCAAACAGACAAGGGCATTCTATTTTCGCCCTGTCGAAATGCCTTACCGGGTCATCTTTGAGTTCTGCGAGCTTGTTTAGTTCGTTCGCAATCATTTTGCATGCTTCACCAGAAAGAACCCATTCCGCAAGAGATTGCGCACTTCTTCCGGGTTTCCAATGACGCGTGTCGCCGTCGATTTTGCAAAATGCGTCTCGCCACTTCTCTATTGAATCGAGTGGACATGAGGGAGCATTCGGCGTTGTCGCAATGATGGCCAGTTCCCCATCCATTCGTCTGATTGGCGGGTCGCGCCTTTTGTCCCATGAACTATCCCAGACGTCATATCCGTATCCAAAGACCTTCGCTGCTCTAGGAGAATATCGAGTTTCCCATTCCTCATACTTGATGGTCTCATCTTTCAATAATTCGCGATTGCATTTCTCGATTTCATTGCAATCGAGTCGGATTGAGTTCTTGGATCGCCTTGTGCCAGCAATAAGATAGGTCAATCCGTCGAACGAACGCAATCCACAGTTGTTGTCGAGTTTTCCGTTTCGCGCGAGACATTCAAAATGTTGAATCCACATCCACGACGTTAACTTCGGCTCCGGGATATTCGTCTCTATTTCAGCAATTGCCTTGACTCCTTGACTCGTCGAAAGAACGTATCTTCCCCATTGTTTTAGGGAACTAAAAGGAATTGTCACATGCGACTCCAACTCATTGCTGGATCCGCGCACCAATCGGGTCAGCACATTGCAAAAAAAGCGAAGCCAATCCGAGTTGATGGAATTCCTGATTTTGTTCAAACGTTCCTCTATATCATCTTCATCTTTGAACGCGGACCATCCTATAAACCGTAAACTTCCGCAATAGACAAGATCATCCTTTTCAAAAGAGACAATGCGGTTCTCGTTCAGCTTCCACTTGCGTTCCTCATCTGCCAACTGCTCGGTAGAATAACCGGCTTTCCGCTCGCCGATGCCATCGACAGCCAGTTTTCCCGCGAGATAATCCAACCCGGTTGACAACGCCAGTCCGAACTTCTCCCCGTTGATACCAGCGGATGCGTCCAACAGATTGAGCAGCACACGGCGACGGCGCTCGGCATCTGAAATTTTTGCCGGTTCAGTGAGAAAAGACATTCTCAACAGGTCCTTTAACGAGGCGCCATCCCCTTCGGCAAGCCAATTCCAGAACTTGAACTTGCCATCATCCGACACTACACCCCAAAGCGCATTCTTCACTCGATCATCCGTCCACCAAGACGCCGTCTGTTCCAATTTTCCAAAATACCTTGCCGCAATCCGAAAGAACTCCTCAACCTCTTTAGGGGAAAACACCTTGGTATTTCTTTCCCCGTCATCCGCCTTTCCGCGAATTCTCATCTCCATGACCCAGAGACTGTCTTTCTGCGCCTCGCTCCCTGCACAACGCGCATACGCCATCCGGACCACTTTCTCCATCGCATTGTCCAGCTTGACAACATCGCTATCGACATGTTCCCAGATTGTCTCGGCCCAGTCACCATCAATTTTGTCGCGCCAGTCTTTAGCATAAGCGTCAGGTACATATTTGTCGAGCATCGCCTTCAGATTCTCCCAAGGCGAGAGTTCCTTTCCGCGAGCATTCATCTTCCTGAAAATGTGGTCGAATGTTTCTGATTTCCCATCGATCCCGTGTAGAAGGAATGTGACGTTCCCGAAATCGGCTTCGCTGCTATTTCGACTTCCGATAGTCCCATATAATGCGTCCAGCATCCGAATCATTCCAGCGACGGTCGGATCGTTTTCCCATACGGCGAGAAACCACGCCGAATCCCTTATTAGGAGAGATGGCTTGGCCAATCCATCGAACGGATGTTCGCACAGGCCTTTGACAAACAGTTGTGGAATACGCCTTGATTCGTAGGTAAAACGCCATTCACGATTCCATTTCCCGCATAGCCAGGCCAGCAAAAACACCGTTGAAAGTCTTTGTTGCCCGTCCAAAGGCAGCAAGCTCCGCCCGTCCGCGCCATTATCCCTTGCAACTCCATAGATGAAGTCCAACGAGAGGACCTTTTCCTCAAACACCGCATCGACGAGCGCCGGCACGAAATTCGCACGGATTTCCTTGCCTTTTTCATCGTTGCGGCCTTGAACGTATCCGCGCTGGATGCGCGGAACGCAAATGCCGCCGGGAAACTCGCGAAAGAGTGTTTCCAATGTGTATGCATCGCTCATCTCAATTCTCCTTCACGCTGTTCATGAATCCGTCAAACAAGTCTTTCATCGCCTGACGATACATTTTCGCATCCGATTCGCCCCAATACCGCATCTGCGCGGCGGACGGCGAGAAGGTCTTGGCAAACGCCGCTTCGGTTGCTGGTGGTACATATTTCCGTCCTTGTCGCACTTCTTCTGGCAATTCAAGCAGAATCCGTCGCCGCTTTGCCGGAAAGATGGCATTCTTGTAGCTCCGGTTGGTGGCGGAATCAAGTAACGCGAGATTACCCATCGCATCCTTATCGGAAATGGTGTCGCCCGCTTCCTCAAAAAGCTTCCAGACTTCTTGCCACTTTTCTTCAAAAGTAGTGAATTTCGCTAGACCCTCTTTCTCCGCTTCTGACATTTCGCTCTCAACCAGGCGCAGCCACTCTTCACGATCCTCTTTCTTTACAAGCGGATTGTCCGTCTGCGAGGCGATATGTTCGACATCCCAAGCGTCATTTCTGTATAGGTCGAACCGGAAACAGGTGCCACGGCGCTCTGCCTCCAGTATATTGAGGAGGACAAATACCTTTAGAAGCGTTGCGGAATCACAGGTGTCGTAACGAAACGAATCAATGTCCTCGTCCCCAATGCTCTCCGCGACGATTTTCCGAAGACGCCTCTTGAACGCTTCCATCCGGCATCCGGCGGAACCTTTCCACTGTTCCCGGTACTGGACGCGCGTTTCATGTGCCGTGAAAATGGACAGCCAGCCTATAAGATGTCGGATGTTCACGTCGGCGTGGCATGATTGCATCCACCACCAGCACCTAAGCGTTTCTTCCCAGCTCTTACTTAGTTCAACTTTTTCAAACTCTCGGTAAACCCGGAGCGGATCCTGTCTAGCTTTTTCGGAATCAACGTTCAAGACTATCGAAAACAAAAAGTCCATTCGCGTGGGTACGTCTCGAAATCGGCTGTTGTT
This sequence comes from Kiritimatiellia bacterium, assembly GCA_017936245.1. Classification (GTDB taxonomy): domain Bacteria; phylum Verrucomicrobiota; class Kiritimatiellia; order RFP12; family UBA1067; genus UBA1731. Next base: position 17,045 of record JAGBFY010000201.1, on the reverse strand, counting down.
CCAAATAGACCAGAACGATTCATCTGCCATTGCCGACTCGATCAAATCCCATTCCTTTGCGATGTCGGCTTTTTCGACGTCTTCCAGTCCATTCCGGGCTTCCATGTAGAGTGCACGAATCAATTCGGAAGATGTCAGCGCCGTTTTCCCGGCGTTCAAACGCTGGAAGGCTCCATGGCCTTCGTCTTTGTCAACCTCCGGACCTTCGATCTTGGGAAGATCGTACCTAAGGAACAAGACACGCTTTCCACCTTCTCCTTGTAGCACACTACGTAGGGATTCGGTACGCGAAGAGTCCTCGTCCAACCACTGCTTGACCTTGGCCATTGCCTTGATTCTGAAGTAGTCGTTGATTGTTTTTCCTGGGTTCTTCAAAAGGTCTTTTAACTGGCGACCACCTTCTGCCGTGTACCTGATATCCCAGCGCGTCTCCACGCCCAGAGACTGAAGAATGATGGCAAGCGTGGTTAGCCGTTGTTGTCCATCCACGACACGAAGTTGTCCGTTTGACATCTCTTGCAACACGAGCGGCTGAAGACAGTAGGATTCCTCTCGCGCATCGCTTTTCGCGAATGCGAGCAGATCGTTCAGCAGCGCTTCGACTTCCTTCTCCGTCCAGCGATACCCACGTTGGTAGTGTGGAATAGAAAATAGAATGTTGGGGATGTTGTTTACCGCAAGTTCGTGTTCTTCACTCATTTCAATTCCTCCAAGACTTGTTCATAAATCCACTTGACCCGCTCGGAGAAGCAGCAGAAGACAACTTCCATCTCATCTTCTCCGCCGCTCCGCGTCTCCGCGTGAGATAAAAACTTTCTCACCTCCCGCACGGCAATTTTCGCGGCGTCCTCGATTGGATAGCCGTACACACCTGTCGAGATACAGGGAAAGGCGATGGACTTACAGCCGTTCTCTGCCGCGAGCGCAAGCGAGTTACGATAGCACGCGGCGAGTTTCTCTGGCTCTCCGTGCTGCCCGTCTCGATAAACTGGACCGACAGTATGAATCACATACTTCGCAGGCAGATTGAACCCAGGCGTTATCCGAGCCTCGCCTGTAGGACAGCGAACACCAGGTCGCACTTCTGGCACTTTTAAACAAGCCTTAAAAAGTTCATCGCCTGCCGCGTCATGAATCGCCCCATCAACGCCTCCGCCTCCAAGCATCATCTCATTCGCCGCATTGACAATCGCATCTACCGCCAATGTCGTAATATCACCTTGAATAATCTTAATCATGTTTCATATCTCCTCATTTCAAAAACGTCATCACTAGATTAACCATGAGCTCTTTTTCTTCTGGTTTGGAGCAGGCGATCATCACGGTGAGCGCGACGAGCGTGTGGTCGGCGACGCGCTTCGACCCGTCTTTGCGGAGAAGCAACTTGTTGCGCTTCAGAAAATACAGGAACAAGCCGGCTGCGATTCGCTTATTACCGTCTGAAAAGCCATGGTTCTTCGTGACAAGATACAAGAGGTTCGCCGCCTTCTCCTGCGAAGACGGATAAAGATCCTTTCCGCCAAAGGACTGATACACCGCTCCAAGCGCCGACTTGAACGAGCCATCCTTCTCGTTGCCGAACAACGGTGAATCCGCCGCGAACTTCATACCGTCAATAAATTTACGACAATCTTCATATGTAAGCTCAACCGAACGACCTTTAACCTTCGGCTTTTCAATCGTTTGATGATCATAGCCATCTAATAAATCAAGTGCACTCGAATATGTCTTAACTACGTCTAAGACCTGTTCTGTATCAAGACTATTGGAAACACGCTTCATGATTTCGACAGCCTGGTCAAGCTGACGCATTCGTTCTTTATTCACTACAAAGCCTTTTATCAAGTATTCCTTTAAAACCTTTGTAGCCCAAATTCGAAACTGTGTTGCTCTTGAAGAATTCACACGATAGCCAACTGAAATAATCGCATCAAGATTGTAGCAATTCACCGAACGCGCTATCTGACGTCCACCTTCGTTTTGAACTAGTAAAAAATCCTTACTAGTTGATTCCTTATCCAATTCTAGTGATTTATACACATTTTTCAAATGAATAGTGATATTTTGAGGAGTAACCCCAAATAATTCCGCCATTTGCATACGCGAAAGCCACACCGTATCGACATCTACCGAAACAGGCAAGGAAACCTTACCATCTTTAGATTCAAATAAAACTATCTCATTCTTTTTCATTTAAATATCCTTTCTCAAGTCTTTACGTAAAACTCCCTTTATTTTCCTCATTCCTCCTCTCTAAGTCCTCTGCGTCTCCCTGCGGGATATAACCTCACCCCTACAAATACTTCCTTACCGTATTGCGGCTCACATCAAGGGCTTCGGCCGTGCGGCTCAAGTTCTGTCCGTACTTCTCGTACACACGGCGCACATGCAGACGCATCGCGTCCTCAAGCTTGTCGGGGATGCGCGTTGATTTCAATTCCAGTCCCCCCGAAAGACCTGCATTCATCTCTTTGTGTTCACGCATGAGAACATCAAAATCATCCTCTTCCAAGGCTGTCGCCCGATCAAGGATATTGATAAGCTCACGCACATTTCCGGGATAGTCATAGTCCACGAGAGCGGCTATCTGTTCCTCCGAAAGGACCGCGTTGTTGTGAAACTTACGCCACCAGGAATTGGCGATCAGCGCAATGTCATCCTTATGTTCGCGCAAGGAAGGCGTACGCATCTGCACCACATTGAGACGCTGGTAGAGATCCTCGCGGAACTTTCCTTCGCACACAAGCTTCGGCAGATTGCGATTCGTCGCCGTGATTAGCCTGACATCGCACTTGAGCTCCTCCTTGCCGCCAACGCGCATGAAACGGCCACCCTCCAGAACACGCAGCAATATCGCCTGCACATCAAGCGACATCTCACCAATCTCATCAAGGAAAAGCGTGCCGCCATCCGCCTGAAGGAAAAGACCGTCCGTGCGTTCAATGGCGGTCGTGAACGCGCCCTTCTCATGTCCGAAGAAACGGTCCTCCAGAAGCTCCTTCGTCACGCTCGCACAGTTGAACGCCACAAACGGCATCCCCCTTCTCGGACTCTTTGTATGAATCTGCTGTGCAACAGTCTCCTTGCCCGTACCGCTTTCACCGAGAATGAGAACCCGCGCATGCTCATGCTTCGCCACCTTGTTGATGCGTTTCTGCAGCCTGGTCATCTCAAGACTCTTCCCGATGAGCTCCCGCCCACCATAACGGTCATAATGCTCAACCGCTTTCTTGATTTCTGCATCCCATGCGGCAGGACGCACCCCACTCGCAAGATATCTTGCGGTGACGGCATAAAGCGACTCGTCCTGATAGTTGCGGTAGTAGAACTGCGCAGCTTCGATAAGCCCCATATAGGCGCGGATGTCGACATTAACCTTTTTGCGGTCGTTTAGAAACGGCATAAATGCATCGACATCCTGCCCAAACACATTGCCGACAGCCTCCAGCAAGGAACCTTCAAAACATCTTGCGTCCAAGATGCCATCAAGCATGTCTGTAATATGTTCTGGCATATCAAGCGCACTTATCCATGTCACCTTGACACCTTTCGACTTCAATTTCCCGAGGGCGGTTTTCAAGGCATCCGGATCACCGCTCAGCGAAATTCCGAGCAGATATATCCGTTTCCATTTCAAGGTGCTGCGCTCCGCCGCCATTTCCAAGAGAAACTCCGGTAGGCGCCTGCGGCTGACCCCGTACACATCAGCCCTGCCATCAAGCGCCCTGAGCGCAACAGCCGCCGAGGCTACGTATTCCGCATAGCCCCAGCCTGTAAGAATCAGATCTGCATTCTTGTTCATTTCAGAACTTTCCTTTCTCAAGCTTTCCTCGGTTACACATTTTAACATATTCTGACCGCCATGTTCAAATTGTGAACACGTTATCCGGGGTATGATTCTAAGGGAAGGTGTATCTATGGTTGTCATGTCCAACCATACGCAACTCCCATGCCCAAAAGAGACGCAGCCGGAAATCACACATTCCCCGGCTGCGCTCCGTCCTCCGTATGGAATATCAGGAATACTTGATCTTCATTTCGAGGCTCTGCACCTCGGCAGTCGTCGGACGGCCACAGCTGTCGAAGCGCACACCTACCGACTCCGGAGTGACGCCACATGCAAACTTCGACTCCATGCCCTCGATCTTGATGGTTCCATCCACATCCATCGTGACGATGGCATGAATCGGATCGACCCACGAAATGAACGGCACCTTCCCGCCGACCTTCGACTTGAGCTGGTTGGCCTCAAGGTATTCCTTGGTGTATTTGCCGTGCGCACGGGAGGTTCCTATCCAGTCGAAGTTCGCCGAATTCAGATCAAAATACACTACCTTGTTCAAAGTGCGGATGTAGTCGCGATGGTGATGTCCATTGATGGCCATGCGAACCTTGCCAGGCACCTTGCGGTTTGCGTCGTCAAATATCTTCAGCACGTCGCGGTAGTTGTGGCAGGCGTTACCGGTCGGACGCTCAAAGCTCTGATGCGAGAACACGATGCACGGATAGGGAGAATTCTCGATCGTCTCCTTGAGCCACACCAGCTGCTCCGGCGGCACGACGCCGATGACATCGCCGGCGGCGGAATTCTTCTTGAAATAGTTGCCCTTCGAATAATGTACGATCTTGCCGTCCCCATACTGGATGTGGTTGGGATCCACAATAACGAATCTGAATCCGTTGCGGTCGAAGAAATAGTGTCCGCATTCCATGCGGTACGCCTTCAGCGTCTCCTCGTGAAGATTGCCGTCGTCATCATGGTTGCCGATGACATGGTACGCTGGCAGTCCGCAATTGTTGTAGAAATCCACATATTCCGAATAGCGGACAGGATAGCTGGTGAAGTCTCCGCAGTGGATGATGAAGTCGCACTTCTCAGCCTTTGCATGGTCGATGATCTGCCCAAGCCATTCTTTGGTGGAATTGGGGAACGTACCCGGCGTGTAGTGAATATCCGCAAACACGCAGAACTTCACCTTGCCGGATCTGCCAACATTTGCAGCGGCCGAATCCTTCGCCGCAAAACCTGCGGCAGCCAACGCGGCCCCGCCCAGAAACGATCTTCGCGATACGCTCATATCTCACTCCTTGTTTGTTGTCGTTTGTCTAATATTATGCTTTCCAAATGCGGTATTGTACCATAATCGGCAAGTCATCCACCCGTTACTCATAGTTCCAGCATGACGCACTTTCAATTCATTCATCCTTCGACCAGGAATAGATTGTGGCAAGATGCGGATTCCGCCTTGGATCCAAATCCGCCTGCGATCCAACCTCGCCGGTAATGATCGTATGGATATGATATGCCTCCACAGAAGTACCCTCGAACGCATGCCCTATGCGATCCTTCTCACTGCATTCGTCTATGTACGCCTTGACATTGTTCAAGGTGCCTCTATCTTTCGTCAACATGTCAAAAAGCTTTGCGTCAGAGGAGCAGTTGTACGCCTCAAGGGAAAGTATCACAGCCCTACGGTGACTTACAGGCACCTCTTTTTCAAGCCTATCCAGCAAAGCTCCACCCCACCTGGCCATTCTGCAGTAACGGGATGTGATATTTACGACTCCTTCACGCGCAAGACCTCCACCGCTGGTCTTGCAAATAAACGCAATATGCTGCAGAGCCAGCTGCTTGACCCTGACCTTGTCACCATCCAATATCCGGGCGTTCTTCAAAACGCCATCAACAAAAGCCTCTGCTGCGTTGGCGTCCGACTGAATCCCAGTAAACTCATTGTAGTCTCGTGGCGATGTTTTATAGTTTTCGGGTTTTACCGCTGTGCGGCTGTCAATCTCGTATTTTTCCTTGAGTGCGGTCGAGACCTGAAATGCATCCACTTCATCAAAGCTGAACTTGCCGCACACTCCCTCCGTCCAATATCTGTCGGTAAGGAACTCAAGCGCCTTTGCATATTTCGTGCATAGAGACCCCCCAACCCTGGCATAGAAGGCCTGCAAGTTACGTCCAAAAGAAGACAGCAACATATCGCCACACACCCGTTGCGCGGATATCATGCGACCGGACCGCTCCACACCCTCCTCATAATGAACCTTTGGAACCGAGGCGAGCATGAACTTCGCAACAATCCAATTCTTCTCCTCCTTGCCCAGAAGAGACTTGATTCCATCTCCAGCGAAACAGACCAACGCCAGATTCCTGTCCAAAGATTCAAAGAATGATTCTGCATGCAGCAGGCCATTGACAGTATCCTCCGTCAGTGCCAACAGTCCCTTCATGGTCTCCGCATCAACCGGCGCATGCAGATCTTTCATCAGTTGCAGCCCATCCTTCAGTGCTCCAGGATGAGTTCCCTCCTGCTCCCGCAGAAACTGGAGAGTTCCGCATACCACCCGTGCGCCCGCTTCAACGCTTTCGGCCGACGCGCCGATTTCGGCATTGCACTTCAGTATATCAGCCATGACAGAGACAAATCCGTCAACGTCATCCGCTCCCACATCCGGGAGTACAGAAGCAAGACCCGTCAAGACATTCTTGGAATAATCAAGGCCAGAAATCGAGACGCCCTTAGGCGGTTCAAAATTCCCAAAAGCTTCGCCATGGGAAAGCTTAAGCTCCAATGCAGCGACATACCGATTCATGGAAGTGTCAGAAGAGTTCTCCCCTTCCGCCTTGATATTGCACCCGTTTACGATCTTGTGCGCCTCCATCATTTCATCCGGCGTAAATCCGTGTTGCGTGATCAAGTTCTGCCCTTTTTCAGTCCCCAAAGCGGACATGAAGCGGGAGGCCGCCACTTCATCACATTTACACTCCCCGTCTTTGAATTGCACAATCTTGTACAAGGTAAGGACAAAACGCTCGAGACAATTGGTCTGCCCTCCGTTCTCCGCGTCAAAGTTTCGAAATCTCTCGAACAGAGCCCCGAAATCTTTGCCATCCGACTCAATATGTCTTAAGTAGACACCGAAACTATTGATGTTCCTGATCAGCAATTGAGGCATCTCACGTCGGAACGTCTCCAATTGTTCATGGGTTTCAATGGGACTCCTGCGAACGGCGTCATTCAGCAGAATCTTCGCCATCATTTCCGCCATGTCTTTTGCGTTGCCGCCCTCCTCGACACAGTACTCCATAAAGCTGTAGTTCATCGCATTGTCAAGGTAGCCATCTATCAGTTTGTCCTTGGACGCTTCTATAACCGCCGGATTGGAAACAATGTCATTTCGAATATCGGCGATGATCCTCTTTATGGCGGCAGACTCTACTCTTTTATCGCCGGAGTTTTCGATCTTCAAACTTCTCGCATCTGAAAAATAGGTTGCATCGAACGTATCTCTGGACAGAACCCCGACAGAATCCGCGGTCCGCTCTGCATTCAGAACCTCTTTGATCTTGTCCAACGTTTTCTGGTTCACCTCCTTCGCGCGTGCCGATCCGAAAAACGTCGCTATCGCATGACGCTTGCCAGCGCGCTCGAATCGGCCTGCAGCACCATTGGTCCCCTCCCGGTAAACGACATGGCCACCGGCCCTGCACGCTCTGCTAAGACTGTTGAAAAGTTCATTTGCCATAATCGCACTCCTTTGTTTGAAGAGACAACTTGTTCTACTGCTGTTATAGTCAACTACGCTCGAACGGCGAAAAGGTCACAAACCTAAAGGCCGGAAATCAGCTCTCCCGCGAGAATCTGCGCCGTATCGATTCCTCAACGGCGGCAAGTTGCGTATCGATGGATGCGTCCGCTATTCCGGCGGCAGTCTCCACCGCACACGCCGTTCCCTTGAGCCGGGCATCCTCCTGAACGTCCACTTCGTCCAGAAGAGGGAAGTCGGCAAGGATGTCGCTCATGCGCGAACGCACGGTCTCGACCATATCCGGGGCGACACGCAGGGTGATCTGACGCTGATTGCGGACGACCGCCTTCATCACCTTGCGGACGACCTGGACAATCAGTTCCCTGTCTCCGATCTCGTCCACACACTTCCGGAGCGCCTTCATCACAATATCGCCCATCTTCTCCTCTACCGAAGCCATGAACACGGCGGACTCGTCGGCAAGTTCAAGCTTGCGTCGAGCCACCTCCACCTGCACATCGGCAAGCCCTTTGGCGTAGCCCTTGCGCCGTTCCTCCTCATACGCGGCCTTTGCAGCCGCGACAAGCCGTGCGGCCTCCGCCTCGGCTGCTGCGATCACGGACTGTGCATCACACACCATCTGCACGTCAGTCGCCTTCACGAGACGCGCGGAAGATGAGAGTTCAAATGACTGTTTCTTTACGAGCAGCATAGTTCGTATGCCTCCGGAAATCTGAGTTTGAGAAGAAGAAGAACCATGTTGAAATCAGGGCATTCCACCTGCGATACCTTGCATCCCTTTTCGGCGGCCGAACACACCATCCCTTCAAGAACATCACGCCACTTCACAAAATATGCAGTGTAGCGCAACACATCTGGATAGATGCCCGGATACGCGGCCTTGAGTTCACGGACTTTAGCCCCGTCCACAACCCTGCGCCATCCGTCAGCGGCGGCTAGCGCCTCCAGCCACTTGCCTATTGCGGCACGGGTAGCCTCATCAAGAAGCTTGAGACGAGAGGAATCCTTAGCGGGGAACAGCTCGAATTCACCTCCGGCGGCAAGATACGCCTTGACCTTCGGCCATAGCTTCGCATTGCCTATGAGTTCGCGCGCCTGTGTCACCGAGCAATCCATGACCGGCCTTTCCCTTTGCGCGATTCAAGAAAGCGTCTCCACCTTTTCGCACTCTCGGCGGTACGTCCCACCATCGCAAGCGCACGCGTCTCAAGAACAGCCTCGGCCCGGGCAAGCTCCGGAGGGAAATCCGCGGCCCGCAGAACCTTGAGCGCCTCAAAACCCTCATGGTCCGCAAGCATCAGCTCTGCAAGCGCCGCCGCTGAAACGCCATCGCGCGAATCAGCCTCGACAAGGGCCTCAACGAGCGCACGGGCACGGGTCGGCTGCCCATGACGGACGAAGAGCCACGCGGCGGTCAGAAGAAACTGGCGTTCTTCGGCATTCATGCAATACAACCTCCGTGCCGCATCTTGTGCGCGGCACTGATTTCAATCACTGTCAAAGCTGTTTTTTTCATGTTCCGTCTCGACGCCATTCCAATCCCTTCCAAGCTTCAGGGCGGAAGGAATGAATATCGTTCCTCAACTGCGCGAATTATATCAAAAAAAGGTTTTCCAAACACAGGCACACACATCAAACCACTTAAAATCATCACTCTCACGAAAAATTGAGAAAAACACTTAAGACAGCCCCTCAGAATGTGCTATAATATGCGGCATCAATCGGGGTGCTGCCGGACAAGTGTCCGGGTGCTGAGATCAAACCCGTCAACCTGATCAGGATAATACCTGCGGAGGAAAGATATGACGCATTGTGTTTTGACAATTGCCGGAAGCGACTCCGGCGGCAACGCCGGAATCCAGGCGGACCTGCGGATGTTCCATGCCTACAGGCTTCACGGATGTACGGTGTTCACCTCGCTGACTGCACAGAACCCGAATGAAGTGCATGCAATACACGACGTACCGGCGGATTTCGTCGCCGCCCAGCTTCACTCCGTTATTGACGTTTATTCCATCCGTGCGCTCAAGACTGGCATGCTCTTCAGCGCACCTATTATCCAGACGGTTGCGGACACAATCAAAGACTGGCCCCTTATCGCCAAAGTCATCGACCCTGTGATGGTCGCAACCAGCGGGGCACGACTTCTCAAACCAGATGCAATCTCCGTAATCAAAAGCGAACTTCTGCCGCTTGCCGATCTCGTCACGCCAAACATCCCAGAGGCGGAACTGCTTGCCAATGCCCCCATCACCGATCGAGCGAGTCTGCGCGACGCGGCAAAACGGATCTTCGACGAATTCGGATGCTCCGTGCTTGTAAAAGGCGGCCATGCGCTTGGCGATCTGGCATTGGGCGAAGATACGCTTTATGACGGCACGGAATTCCGTTCCTTCATTCTGCCGCCGATTCCCCATCCGGTTTCAACACACGGAACCGGCTGTTCGCTCTCCGCCGCGCTGGCAGCAGAACTCGCACTAGAGCGAAATCTGAACGATGCCGTTACAGGCGCAAAGAAAGCCGTTCACGATGCCATAAAGAACTCATACCTTGTCGGGCCAGAATGCGGAGTACTTGGATTCACCAACCACTAATCACCAACCACCAACAACTAACAACTAAAAAACATGAAACTCATGGAAGAGAAAATCACCGGCGCAATCGTCCGGAGCTACTTCAAAAAACTTGAAGACAATCTCGCTGTGGATGTCGCAATCGTCGGAGCCGGCCCTTCCGGACTTGTCGCAGCGCGGGATCTTGCGCTCGCCGGATGCAAGGTCGCCGTGTTCGAATCTAAGCTCGCGCCCGGCGGCGGCACATGGGGAGGCGGGATGCTGATGAACGAAGTCGTAGTCCAGAACGACGGCGCGGAGATACTCCATGAATTCGGCATCTCCACCGTTCCTGTCGATTCGGGGTATCATACAGTCGATTCGGTCGAGATGGCCTCCGGACTCATCTTCGGCGCGCGCAAAGCCGGCGCGGTCATCTTCAACACCGTAAAGGTTGAAGATATCGTCATCCACGACGGCGTCGTCTGCGGTGTCGTCATTAACTGGAATCCCGTTGCGCGTCTCGATATGCATGTCGATCCGATCGTCATCACAACACGCGCACTTGTCGACGGTACCGGACACCCGAGCGAAATCATCGCCAAGGCAGTCAACAAGGCCGGAGTGAAAATCGACTCCCCCACGGGCGGCATCCTCGGCGAAAAGCCGATGTGGATGGAGGACGGCGAACGCACTACGGTGGAGAACACGAAGCGTCTCTATCCCGGACTCTACGCTTCCGGCATGGCTGCGAACAATGTCCAGGGCGGATTCCGCATGGGACCGATCTTCGGTGGCATGTTCAAGAGCGGACGCAAGATCGCAAAGATAATCCTTGAAGATCTCAAGGCTTAATCGTCAACAACAAAGGACACAAAGGTTTTGCGGCCTTTGTGTCCTTTCCGGCAAACAACTTCAAGGCCATATACCATGAATGATTTCGGTTTTTATCTTGTAATGACCAACCCCGTAGTCGGCTACGCAAAATGCGCGGAGGCTGCGGTAAAGGCCGGAGTGAAGATCATCCAGCTGCGTATGAAGCATGCCTCCCGGGAAGAGATTCTCCGAGAGGCACGTAAAGTCAGACGCGTCACTTCGGGAACGGATACGCTTTTCATCGACAACGACGATCCTGACAGCTCATCTGAGGTCGGTGCGGATGGCGTCCATGTCGGACAGGACGATCTGCCGCCGTCCGAAATCAGGGCGCATTATCCCGATCTGCGGATAGTCGGCCTTTCCACCCACAACATCAATCAGACGCGTGCATCCACATCACAGCCGATAGACTACATCGGAGTCGGCCCGGTGTATGCCACACCGACCAAGGACATTCCCGATCCGACACTTGGGCTTGCTACGATGGGCGATATGATTGCCGCCGCCGCGCATCCCGCCGTCGCCATCGGCGGCATCGATCTGGAGCGGCTGCCGTCAGTCATTGAAGCGGGAGCCCGTAACTTCGCCGTCGTCCGCGCGGTCTGCCAAAGCCCCACCCCTTACGACGAAATCCTAAGATTCATGGAGGTTCACTCCGTTTCCCTCTCGTAAACACAGCATTCCCTCGCAGCTTATCTCCGCCATAAGGACACAACGCCTCCCACTTATTATATTCATCGCCGAATTGCGGTTGGCGCATCAAAAGCCGACAGGCATGCGACTTGAGTTTCGACCAGTCACAGCGATCGGCGAACTCCGGCCGCCGCGACAAAATCCGCACCCAAGCAAATCCGCCGAACTGATCCCAACCGGCAAGCCGCTCCGCCATCTCAGGCTTGGCAACGATCAACCGTTCCAAAACCCACGTATCATTTTGAGGAGGTAAATCATTTTCACTTTAGTGAGCAATGCATCATCTCAATAACGCATAAGCCATTCACGGGCTGGAAGAACCTCAATTGTCATATCGCCTTCGTTTATCGTCTCTTTATTATGATCTGTTATCAGTAAAAGATTTTTACAATTCGTCTTTCTACCTGCCGAAAACAACGGTGCGATTTCCCTCTTTCTTGTTTTCTCGCCATCGATCGTATACGCTACCTGAATCAACTCGACAATCTTACCGTATCTTACCCTGCAAAAATCGATATCGCTCGTTTGGTCCTTGTAATAATACACTTCTGCGTCATCATTTACCCTCCGCCTCATTAATTCCAAATAAACGATATTCTCAAGTCGCCAGCCAAGCTCTTCATCAGAACCTAGAATGCCGGTGAAGTACGATATAAGCCCAGGATCCGACACATACAGTTTTTCATTGCGGATACGTTCAACAGGTTTGGGAGAATACCGCCGGACAAGGGAAATTAAAAACGACTCTGCCAAATATCCGGCATAGGTTTGCATAGTATGCGCACTGGAGACACCGGCCTTCTTCGCCATATTGTCATACGAAACCTCCCGCGCAAATTGCTGCATCAGCACATACGCGGCATCAACGAAGCGCTGAGCATTGCGCACCTTTCGCCGCCCAAGAATATCCCTTGAAATTATTGAATTATACAGCGCCGAAATGTACCCCCGCTTGTCCACAAGCGAAAAAGTCTCCGGCAGTCCTCCATCATAAAAATATTTTTTCCAATTTTCTTCAGTATCGCCGCCTACCCAGCGGCTGTATTCCGCATACGAAAAAGGGAATACTGAAATTGGAATATGACGGCCCGTCAGATGTGTAGCGAGATCTCCAGTAAGCAGACGTGCATTCGATCCTGTTATGACAATATGCTTTCCGTTACGCAGAAGGCGGTTCACAAAAAGATGCCACCCCTCAACATTTTGAATTTCGTCAAACAGAAAATGGTCAACCGGGCCGTACACATCATAAACAACCTGCAGCACCGAATCCAAATCTGAAGCCTCTATTTTTGCAAGCGTTTCATCATCAAAATCCACATACCCGTAAGCCGCACCAGAATTTTTCATAGCCTTTCTGCAAACAACTGATTTACCGGATCTGCGCATTCCGATTACCGCTTGAGCCAAATGACTGAACACGTCCACTGTTTTCATCGGAACACGATCCAACATATCTTGCGCCTGTAAACGCGCAAGTTCAACCTTCTGGTCTTCAATGATTTTTCGCAAATTTCGGCTCATAAATCCTCCTCATGGCGGCAATTATAGCATTTCAAGCATCCTTATTGCAATAATCTATACAACTTAATGCAATAACGATATGCGACTTGCATAAACCCACGCAACCAAGACTATCAGGATAATTGCACCCTCCTGGTATAACGGCACCAAATGTGGAAAGTAAAAATCAAGCCGATCATCAACCCGTCGTTTGATGCCTTCAATGATATCCGATAGCCGAATCTATAGCCGCTGACGCATCATCCCGATATTGCGCTTCACAAGTTTATTGAATCTGTCAGCAAACTCATCCGTCAACTCCGATTCAGCAAGGACACCATCTATATTTGCAGCAAGAGCATCTATTATCCGCGAAACGGCACGAGAAACCTGCCGCTCATTAAGTCCAATCGTTTTGCCGAACTCAATAAAGTCATTTCTGCCGATTTTTGCCTTTTTACCGTTCAGCGTCAGCGCCATATCTTCCGAATCCTCTGGGAGAAGCAATTTGACCGGCAAAAGATCGTAAGCATCTGCAAGGTGCCATGCGGAATTATCCTCCCGCAGAAGAGAAAAGTTCTTCAGATGCATATCGGAATTACCGATCAAAAACGAATAAAGTACAACTTCAAAAAATTTGACCGCATCCGCACCGCCCGTCGATGAATAAAGACGAATCTTCTTCGCAATCTGTTCATACGAACCGAAATATTTGCGCTCCGTCAAACGTTCGGTCAATTGGCAGAAGTCCTCCATGTGCTTTATTTGCGGATTTCTATCCATACGTCTAGTCACATAGGCGCGACGTCCACCGGAGAGTCTCGCGAGCAAAAATTGTGCCGTTTTTATGCCGCATTTCCCGGCAAGAGTCATAGCCGCTGCTTCACTTTCTATGAGACAGGGATACTCTTTCGACGGCAGTTTCAAAATATAATCACCCTCAAATCCGACAATCGTAATGCGCGATGAGCCGCCGTCGCCACGCTCCAGATGCACCGACAATTTCGGCTGAACACCGCTGACACTAATACGCGAGGCGATGAGATTACGCGCCATTTCATTTATTTCGTCATCGGAGTAAGGGAATTCGAACTCAGCCTTGAACAGATCTTGCCCGACAGTCAACTTTCTTTCGCCCGTAACAGGCAAAGCATCGCCTCCTTGCCGCACACTCACCGCACCGATCGACGATGAACAGCATGCGAGTAAAAGCCCCATACGATCACGGCCATCAAGTTTCCAATTCTTCTCTGCAATACCAAGAAGCCAACCCTCCGGAATCAAGCCGTCAAAAAAAGGGAATAGTGAATTCGATACATACGGCTCGCTTTTGAGTGGCATCGTACAGCTGACGGCAACCGGCAAACTATCCTCCAAATACGCGGCATCATACTGGAATGTAAATGTGCCGTAATCATCCTCAACAAGATTACCCGCAAATTTATCAAAGACATAAATCTCAGCCGTCCGCATAAATACTCCTATCGATAGGCACTGGCCCGACACAAGCACTAAAAAGATCCAACACTTGATTTACCTTATCCAACCTGAGCGTGGATTTATTCTGTTCCAACTCCCGGACAAATCGCAAACCGACACCGGCGTAATCAGCAAGTTGAACTTGAGTCCATCCTTGCTCCTTACGTCTAGCCTTCACAAACGAGGCAATCGTACACCCTTTCGGGTATAAATCATAACTACTCATAAAACACAACCCCTTTCGGGTATAATTATCACTGAAACACGCGAATTATACCATATCGGGTGTAACAATGTCAATCAGCCTGAAATTTGCAATAAGGGCTTTTCACTGATATATATTTTATATTCTCATTGAATATACTTTTGCATCAACATTCTGTTACCAGTTTACAAGGTTAAACGTTGGTAAAACTGAAGACTCTACAAGTTCGAGTTACGAGTTCGAGAATGGACGGGTTCCCTCAAATTTGACCTTTCGTGTCGCCGCGTAAGCGGCGTTTCGTGTCTGCGGCAGGTGACGTGCCCCGTAAGGGTGAAACGGAGTAGGACGCACCACTTAAGGCAACGCCTTAAAGTGAGTGCGGTCTGCGACGGTTCAATCGCGCGTCATGCGCGATTCGTCATTGCCGCAGCTTTCGTGGTCGCGCCGCAGGCGTAAGAGATCATTGCAAATCACCGCCGAAAGGCAGCACCTCACCCCACTTATCGCACTTATCGGCGAATTGCGGCTGGCACATCAGAAGCTGACGCCAGGCAAGCGGCTTCAACTTCGAACAGGCGCAACGGTCGGCAAGCTCCGACCAGGCGCGAAAGAATCCGCACCCAGGCAAATCCGCCAAACCATCCCAACCGGTAAACCGCTCCGCCATCTTAAGCTTGTGAACTATCCTCAGTATCAAGCCTTGAGTGCCGTTAACGGTAGCACATAAACACCATCTTCCTCACGCCTGTATGCCAGAGAAGACTTTCCTACAATAACGGCAAGCGATGTCGGAGGATTATGCTTGAACTTCTCAGCAATTTTTACAAGCGACCTTGCTGCTTCATCCACTTGCGACACATCCAATTTCACCTCAAAGGCACTCCATCCATTATCTGGCGTTTGAATGACAGCGTCAAAATCTCCTCCTCCATAATCTTGATAATGGAAAAGCTCACCTTCCATAGCTTCAGCATATATCTCAAGATCTCGAAGCGCAAGCGATTCGAATAGCAGTCCGAACGTCCGTACATCCCGCATAAGCGTTCTGGGCGAAAAACCTAGAAGAGCAGCCGCAAGCGACGGATCACAAAAGCGTCGTTTCGCTTGCTGTTTGATCCTTATGGGCGATCTGGCAAACGGCGAAAACGGTCTTGTGTCCCGCAGGAGGAAGAGTCGGTTAAATGCGGCGATATATTCTGTGACAGTATTGATACTGAGACTTGTATCATCCATCTCGGCAATATCTTCACGAATCGTTTTTGTGCTCGCAGTCGTAGACTCGTTTCGCGCCAAAGACCGCAGACATTTCATAACCTTTACAGGATCACGATCGATATCGTCCAGCTTTTGAACGTCCATCTCCGCTACATTCCTTATGTAATCGCGAGGAATCAACAACGCCTGCGCCAAACTCTTTCCTTTCCCGCCCGGCCAACCGCCACGCATCACATACTCAACGAGACTCTCCAGCGACGGTTCCGGCACAGAATGAACACCGATATCTTTTCCGCAACAAACATCCTTTAATGATACCATGCACGCAGATTCACCGCTTTCCTGCAAAGACATCGGATGCATCGATAACCTTGCAATACGCCCCGTGCCGGAATGCAGGACCCCCTTCGTTTTGGGAGTCGCCGAACCCGTAAGAATGTATCTTCCGCAATCGGCACTTTCATCAACCGAATAACGAACGGCATCCCAAATGGCGGGCACATCCTGCCATTCATCAATCAAATGAGGACATTCTCCATGCAAAGCCTGATTTACATCTAATCGCGCTAGCTGCCTATTTGCGAAATTCCCGGCAGGATGCCCCACAAGAAACCGACTCTTTGAATGCATGGTGCATGTCCATGTTTTCCCGCACCATTTAGGGCCTTCAACACAAACGGCACCGAATGTGGAAAGATAAAAATCAAGCCGATTATCAACCAATCGTGGACAATATCTTTCTTTGATATTATTATCGCTTTTCATGGCATAATTATATCATATACCCATTACCTACGTCTACCACTGATATGTTTTCACCCTTTTCACTGATATATATTTTGTATTTTCACTCATTGCTATCCCATAGCTAAAGATTTCTGAGTAATAACACATGATTCCGTGCTTATGGCGCGGAATTATTTTACTTATTGAGGTTGTTTTCTAAACGCGTGTGTTGATGG
>JAGBFY010000200.1 GCA_017936245.1 Kiritimatiellia bacterium | reverse complement strand
TGGTCAGAGATTAAGCCTGAGCTTGGCAAGGGTGATTATCGCGTTGCTGGCGATGAGCTCGTAGGTACGGCTCCTGAGAATGCGGCATCGGTGTATGATGGGTATATTTATCTTGATAATGTAGTTATGGGCACTATTCAAGCTAAGGTATCTAAGCCTAAGTTGAATAAGAAGCTAGGTGTAACTACGGCTAAGACATCTGTAGCGATACAGCTAACTGGCGAGAAAAAGATTACTCTTAAGGGTGAGCTAGACCTTGATATTGGTGAGTTTATTGCAACTTATAAGAAGAGCGATCGTACGCTGATGCTTAAATTCGGCTTAGATGGTATTTACGGTACTTTCGGTAAGTACGAGATTGATGGTGCCCGCAACTTCTTCTCTTCCAAGGATAAGGATGAGAAATCTGCTGCTGAAGAAATACTTGAGCCTTATTTAGACGCTTACTCGATGATCTGCGATGGCGGTATTCTTTCTGTCACCATCGCTAAGAAGGGCAAGGTTACGATCAAAGGTACATACAATGGCGAAAAGGTGTCCGCAAAGGCGCAGGCACTCATTGGTGAGGAGATGATATGTATCCCCGTTATCTACTCGAAGAAGTCTGTAAACCTCGCCTTTACAATCTGGCTTCCGATTGATGGCGGCAATGCTGAGATTATCGGACTTGATGGTGCGGTAATCGGTAAGGCCGGAACGCTTGTAAACGGGGCAAAGTTCAATATTGAAGGGGATATTACGGAACTTATTCCGGATGCGATTGAAGTGATTAAAGGCTATGCAGTTCTACCGGATGGTGAAAGCGTCTCTGTTTCCGGTAAGAAATGGGTTGTTGCTGATGGAGTGAAGGCTGCAAAGGTTACGTATAAGAAGGGGGATCCTGAACCTGACATTGCTCCGGGCAAGAAGGGTCAGGAAGTAGCTAATGCATCTGGCCTTAAGCTTACCTATAAGTCGAAAGACGGATCGTTTTCAGGTTCGTTTACCGTGTATGCAATCGAAAAGAATAAGCTCAAAAAGCACAAGGCAACCGTGACAGGTGTCCTGATTGATGGAATCGGCTATGGCACAGCTACCATCAAGAAGATCGGCACTTGGGCTATAGCGATTAAGTAACGTGTGTTATTTGTCCTAAAAGAAAGCAGCAGAATGTTCTGAAAAGTACGTTCTGCTGCTTTTGGGTAATAAAACTGATGCGCGGAGGTGACTTCACGGTCGATTGAATGGCTGCAAGGGACATTACAAAATGTTTCAGAAAAAAAAAATGGGGCTCGAAACGTCATGTTGTGATATCATATATGCCCTTCAAAGAATGAATCTATCTCGTCTGTGGGATGGTGGTGAAAACGAAAGAGAGGAATAGATGAATCCTGTACTTGGAATGCTTGTGTTTGCGCTTGGCGGTTTCGCGGGTGCAACATTTCTTCTCCCTGCACGTGGAGTGAAGGGATGGGCATATGAAACATGGTGGATGTTCTACTGTGTGGTCGGGCTGCTCATCATGCCTGCGGTCATATGTGCTATCGCGGTTCCTGATTTCTGGTCGGTTGCCATGTCTGCCAAGACATCGGTGATTCTTCAGTGTGTCGGTTTCGGCGCCGTTTGGGGGATTGGCGGTCTTACATGGGGACTTATGGTGCGCTACCTCGGAATCGGGCTGGGCCTTGCCATCGGCTGCGGACTGTGCGCCGCCACCGGCACGCTCATTCCGCCTGTCGTTCAGGGACGAGCCGCCGATCTGGTGAAGGATTCAGGCTCGATCATGGTGTTGGGCGGAGTTCTTGGCTCGCTTATTGGGATATGCTTCGTTGGATATGCAGGAAAGCTCAAGGAGAATGAGCTTCCTGAAGAGGAAAAGAAGAAGGCCGTCGCCGAATTTGATTTCAAGAAGGGGATTGTTGTGGCACTTGTCTCTGGCCTTTGTTCGGCCTGCATGAACTTCGGTCTTCAGTCGGGCGGATCCATTGAAAAGGCCGCTTATGAAGCCGCGGTTGGCGCCGGCATTGTGAAGGCGGGAGAACCTTGGTCCTGGCAGGGGATGCCTGTCATCATGATTGTCCTCTGGGGCGGTTTCATCGTGCAGGCGGCGTGGGTCGTGCAGCAGCACTTCAAAAACCGTACGTTCGGGGATTATCTGCGCAATGGACCCATTCTCAGAAACTGGATTTTTGCTTCGATCGTCGGCGTCATTTGGGTGATGCAGTTTGTTTGCCAGAAGGCGGGCGAACCGCTTATGGGCGATCTTGGCTACATCTCCTTCGCCATTGTCATGGCCTCTACAATCCTTTTCTCGACAGTCATCGGTGTTGCCACAGGCGAATGGAAAGGGACAGGCTTCAAGACCCGTCTATCTCTCGCGCTCGGCACCTTGATTCTGCTGACGAGCTTTACGGTGATTTCGCTCGGTTCAAGATAAGCGGTCTGTCGAAACGGTGGAAAATAAATTCAGGGTCTTTTCAGGCTCTGCAATCAGAGGAGATTCATATGGAACGGAATGGCTGGTTGAAGTGTGGAACATCTTCACATCGTACTGGTGTGCTGCCGGTAATGTGCGCCTGCATTGTTGTGGCATTTACGGCATCTGGCTATGAAAAAGCCGCGTCGCCCCTCACGACGGAATGGGGTGCGGCTGTAACTCCTGAAAACGCATGGCGTAGCTATCCGCGTCCGCAGATGGTGCGTGAAAGGTGGACAAATCTGAATGGTTTGTGGGACTATGCCGTTACGAGTGTGACGAACACCTCCGGTAGACCCAAGAAATGGGACGGCAAGATTCTCGTGCCTTTTTCGATTGAGAGTGCGCTTTCAGGAGTGGGAAGACTTTTGAATCCGGACGAGTTTCTGTGGTATACCCGTACCATAAAGTGCAACCCTCGGCCAGGCGAGCGGATATTGTTGCACTTCGGCGCCGTCGATTTCCGTACGATGGTGTTTATCGGGCACAATGAGGTCACGGATGTGCCGCATGAAGGTGGACAGAATCCATTCACCCTTGACATCACAGACTATGTCAAGAAGGGTGACAACGAGCTTACCGTATGCGTCTGGGATCCCACCGAGGATTTCATCAATTCCAGAGGCAAGCAGAGCTTCAAACCGCGTGGATGCTTCTATACCCGCGTCTCTGGCATTTGGCAGACGGTATGGATAGAGACGGTTCCAGAAACGCATGTCGAATCCTACAGATGCGTGACTGACATAGACAAGGGTGAAGTCAGGTTCAATTTTGATATCGCAGGAAGTGAGCCTGATGAAGATGTCGAAATCACAGTGTTCGATGACGGCAGGAAAATCGCATCTGCAGAAGGTGACGGCGACAGGATGGTAACGGTGAAAATGCCGGACGGCTTTAAGCTTTGGAGTCCGGAGTCGCCCCATCTCTATACATTCAACGTCAAATGCGGGGATGATTCATTTTCGGGCTATTTCGGAATGAGGAAGATCGAAAAACGCAAGGATGCAAAAGGTTTTCTGCGGTTCTTTCTGAACAACAAGCCATACTTTTTGATGGGCACTCTCGATCAGGGCTGGTGGCCGGACGGACTTCTCACCCCTCCATCAGAAGAGGCGATGGAATATGATGTAAGAATCCTCAAGGATTGTGGCTATAATACATTGCGCAAGCACATCAAGGTCGAACCTCTCCAGTACTACGCTTGCTGCGACAGGCTTGGAATTCTTGTCATCCAGGATCTTCCCAGCGGTACTGATTCATACAAGGATCCAATGGGGAGCAAGGTTCTTGCGCGTTATCATCTCCAGCGCAAGGAACTTAAGGGAATGATGGATACATTGCGGAACATACCGTCCATTGTCATGTGGTGTCCGTACAATGAAGGCTGGTCGCAGCCTGGGGAGTTTCTTACGCATCAGACGCTTGATTTTGTCCGGAGATACGATTCGTCAAGACTCGTGAACGGACCAAGCGGATGTTGGGATTGGGAAGGGGGTCATTTGCTCCCCAAAGGATGGAAATGGGAGAATCGTGTAGAGACGAAACATAAACCCATTGGAGAATGTGAAGCCGCCGATACGGTGGATATGCACCTTTATCGTGGACCGGCCATGTTTGCGGTCAACGATCGTCGGATAAGCTTCCTCGGAGAGTATGGTGGTTTGGGGCATCCTGTGGCCGGTCATCTGTGGAAGGAGTTCAAGGACGGCAAAGGCAATTGGGGATATGGCGGCATTGAGGATACAAAAACCAAAGAAGGATTGGAGAAGACATATCTTGCGCTTTTGGACAAGGTCGCGGATATGGCGAAGAACGGGCTTGGAGGTGCTATATATACGCAGACCACGGATGTAGAGGTGGAGATAAACGGGATCCTCACCTATGACCGTAAGGTCGTAAAGTTCACACCCGAAAATCTGAAGGCCGGGCACGAACGCGTGTTTCGCAACGCGACCATGGGGAAATGACATTCCTGCCTGATGTGAGGTGTGCATGCGATATAGAATTCGAGAAAGAGCGAAGTTAAGGCAACTGACGCCGCTCGTTTTGTTTTTTTCGTGTTTGACTGCCTTTGCAGCCGTCTGCACATCATCTGAACATCAGGATGAAGCATTGTGGATTTCCGGAAGCACCCAGCAGGGTTCGGGTGGAATGGAGACTTTCGTTCCGCGACGCAATCCGATTGTGGCACGAAGTTTTTGCGTTGCCAAGCCGCTTTCCCGCGCAATGGTTCGCATTGCCTCTCTTGGGTTCTATGATGTTTCCGTCAATGGCCAGTCCGTAACTTCCACCGCGATTTCTCAATGGACGCAGTATCGCGAACGGATCCTTGCCGACACCTACGACATAACCGGTTTTGTTTTCGGTGCGACCAACCGCATTGAGATTGCGCTAGGCAACGGATGGCGCAATCCATATCCGCTTGAGAATTTCGGTTTGCGGATGCGTCGTACGCTTGCGGTCGGTGATCCGTGCGTAAAGGTATGGCTGAGGCTTGAGTATACGGACGGCGGTTCCGTGACTATCGTTTCAGATCCGTCGTGGATCTCCGCTGAAGGGAATGTCGTCTACAATTCCGTATATATGGGCGAGAAGCGTGATATGCGGCTTGTCGATCGGGTATGGAGTCCCGTCAGAATTGTCGAAGGTGCATCCGGACGAATTGAAGAGAATAATGCACCGCTTGTGACCGTGCGAGGAGTCCATTCGGCGAAATCCGTCAGTCCGGTCAGGCACGGCGTGTGGCTCGTCGATTTCGGGGAGAACCGCACAGGAGTCGTTCGTGCACGACTCAAGGGACTCGAACGGGGCGCGTCCGTGAGTTTCCGTCAGGGAGAAGCGCTTACCAACGGCGTTCTTTTCGCGCGTTCCGCATGCTATGGGCAGATACCGTATGCTGAACAGGTCGATACCGTCATCGCTGCAGGAGCGGAGGAATTTGTATTTGAGCCACGTTTCACTTTCCATGGTTTTCGGTACATGGAGGTGATCGGGCTTGACGCGGAACCTTCGCCCGAAGATTTCCGGCAAGTGGAAATGTCTAGTGCGGTTGCCGAAAACGGCTCGTTTGAATGTTCGAATCCTCGTCTCAATGCCATTCACCGCATCTGCCGGCGGACGTTTCTCAACAATATCATGAGCGTCCAGTCGGATTGCCCTGCTCGTGAGAAGTACGGCTACGGAGCGGATGTCGCGGCCTGCGCAGAGGCGTTTATCCATAACTTTGACATGCGCGAGTTCTACCGAAAGACGGTGCGAGACAATCTTGACGAAGCTCGTTCCGACGGTTGGTTTACCGATACGGCTCCGTACATAGGCATAAACGACGGAGGTTACGGCGGACGCTCTGGAGGGATCGGCTGGGCAATGGGTGTGCCGGTGCTGGCAGATCTTCTCTATTCGTACTATGGCGATCTTGCGACGACGGCTGAGGCGTATCCGGCGATGGAGCGCTACGCGGGGCTGCTTGCGGAGAAGTTTCCGGATGATGCCATCCCTACCTGTATAGGAGACCACCTTGCGCTTGACAAGGTCGATAACGCCTTGAGCGCTCAGGCAAACTGGGTGCGCTATCTTGATTTTCTTGAACTTTTCGCAAAACGTCTTGGCCGTACCGGCGAGGCTTCCTCATGGGCGCGGGAGGCGGCAAAGGCGCGTATGTCGTTCAAAGCCCGGCACGTGAAGGATTCGCTTGTCGGAGACCGTCTGACGCAGGGCGGTCAGGCGTTCGGGCTCAGATACGGTCTCGTGGATAACCGCCGCTGCGCCGCCAAACTTCTTGCCGAAGCAGTGGCCGCGCGTGGCAATGCGCTTTCAACCGGGCTTCAATGCACGAATTTCCTTCTTGAGGAGCTGGCGTCAAACGGGCTGTGGAACGAAGCCGCCGCAGTAGTCGCCCGTGAGGAGTTTCCCGGGTGGCTATATATGGAGCGTCAGGGGGCGACTACGCTCTGGGAGCGCTGGCGCGATCCGAAGCCAATCCATTCGTTCGACCATCCGATGTTCGGACATGTCGATGCATGGATGAAGAAATATATTCTTGGCATCAGGCTTGCTCCAGATGCCGTCGGCGGCGATAAGGTCATCATCGATCCAAGACCGCTTTGTGGCGTCAAATGGGCGAAAGGATCCCTTGCGGTCGCAACAGGG
>JAGBFY010000199.1 GCA_017936245.1 Kiritimatiellia bacterium | reverse complement strand
TGCGTACAGGATGTGCTTTACCAACAAGCAGGAAGCCAATGAATTTTTGAAGGCACCAAAACGAAAAGAGTGGGATTTCGCAAAACTCTGCGCACAGAAACAGATTTAGTCCTGCCTTTTGGTTAATATCGATAAAACTTCAAGAAGGTCAGCTTGTGGGTACCCTGAAAGTATGGTATGTGCATTGGGGGAGACTTGCTTCACGGTACTCGGTAAAGGTCGTTTTGTGGGTCAAGTGACCTTCGGTGCAAGGGTCAAGTGACCTTTGGTGTAAGGGTCAGGTGACCCTCATGCCCTAGGACACGCAACCATAATGATGTGTTTCAAATTTCCCAATATAAGATTTGGGATTGACGCGGCATATCAGGTTGTGATATCATGCCAGCAAGTGGAAAAAGACTTTCGTCCAGCCTATGGGTTGGCGGAGGTGTAATACTACGCAATTGAAAGGATGTCGTCTATGAGCAGGAAAATGGAAGTTTGCGCATTCGGCATGTCGGTGCTGATGTCATTGTCGGCATTTGCAAAGGATGCAACCGATGGTCTTGTGGGCTGGTGGCGTGTGGAGAAGAAACCGAACGGGACGGTGTTTCAGCCTGCAGATCTTAAAGACCATGCACATGTCGGGTCTGCGGCGGAGTTGGTTAATCATGCTACAGAGGATGGTGAGTTCCCTGCATATCCGGTTTGCCATACAAACCTTGATTTAGCATATCCAATGGGAAGCGGCATAATTCCCGATGCGCCGTGCCTGTATTTTCGTCAACCCACGAATTATACAGCTGACGGCATCTGCTATCTGAATCGACAGAGAATCGTCATTCCGGCCGACAAGATAGATTTGGCAGGACAACCCTGTACATTCATTGCACGCATAAAGCCAATGCCCGCCGTCGTTCCAGGAAGCCTTACGGTTTTCTCATACGATTACAGTTGGGGGAACAACAGGGGCTGGCGCGTATTCCTGAATCCCCAGTCAAGCGGGACGAGCGTGAACTGGGCTTATCCAGCAGTGTATGTGGGGAAAACTTCTGCGGTTTCGTCTTTCACCGCCGGCTCAGGACATAATAGATGGCATGATTTGGGTGTCTCCATTGAGCCTAACATGCCGGAGTCAGGAAAGACACGGGTCATATTTTACTTCTGCGATGGCAATGGACATTTAAGTGGCCCTGGGGGAAATAAGACATTAGTCCAGACAAATATTGTTGCGAGTTTGTCCGGAAATTCGGATGATGCGGCATCCCGCAAAATCTGTATCGGGGATTTGGAAGGTTACGATACGTATTCTGAAAAAAAGGCCAATAAAAATACAGAAACCTTCAGAGGCCTGATTCATGAAATTAAACTGTATGATCGGGTTTTGACCAAAGAAGAATTTGAGCAGGCTTGCGCCCCGTACTCAGACCCGCTTTTCTCGGTCGGTTCCAAAAACGGATCTACGGACGAGTTTTCTGATGAGACGGCGGAGCCTGTCTATGAACCGTTTACAATGCCATGGTGCAAACTCCGCAAGACGCTCACCTTATCAAATCCTTCCATCAGCATCAAAACTTCAGTTACAGAAGCAGACAAGGATGTGTCGCGAATCCTTGAATTTACACCTTTATATTCGGAAGACTGTCCTGCAGATGCCGCGTTGGAGGTGCTTTTGAACGGAAGATCGGTAGCAAAGGTTCAGCGTAATTCTGAAACAGATAGGCTTGTTCATCTCAACGGCAAGACCATTGCGAATCTTCTGACGCTGACAGACGGAAAATATCCACTCACTCTTACTCTTAAGCGTATTGGCGGCATGGGAGGAACGATAAGTTTCGATCGGATAAGCCTTGGCGGAGGATGGCAGCTGGGCGTTAAAGATAGTTCGCATGGGGAGTTTAGATCTTGGAACGGCAATTCACTCTATAATTATTATACATACTATCTGTCGCGTCAGGATGCCAGTTTGATTCCCGCGCCATATTATACAAGTGACGTAAAACAGCAGATGCTGCGTCTGATGTTTTCGGTGTCTGACGCATTGTCGGAACTTGGAGAGTTTGAGTTCTCCACGCGTCATAATGGTGTGCACGGAGTTGAAATTTATTTGAATGACCACCTGATAAGTACAAAGAGTAAAGCAAAGGGTGAAAATTATGCTGTGGTTATTCCTAAAGGTGCTGTGAAGAGTGGAATAAATGAAATATTGTTGAAAGTAGTGGATGGAGAAGGAATGTTTACCTTTGACTATTTCCGTCTTGAGCCGAAGCGTTTTCCTCGCGGAACGATATATGTAATCCGCTGATTCCCGTTCGAGGATGGAAACTATATGAGATAGAAGGGAATAGTGAAAACCATGATGAAGAAATTAGCAGCGGCGTTCCTAACGGGATGCTGTTTGGCATGTGCGGCATTCGCCGCCGTTGGGGAGAATGAGAATCTTCTGCTGAACGGCAGGTTTGAGGCGGATCAGGCTGATTTGCCGCCGTTCTGGGGAGCGAGACCTGCGAACAGGGTTGCATGGAAACCGTCTGGCGGTCCTGACGGTTTGCCGTACGTTACGTTCATTGCCGGAACCGGAAGCAAGGATGAGGTTAATTTCCGTCAATATGGACTTCGGCTTGCCAAGGGGGGCCGCTACCGGATATCGGCGGCCGTCCGTACAAAAGGTTTTTCCGGTCGCGGATCGGGTGTTTGCCTGGTGAACAACTGGTGGCGCAAAAGTGCGGGCGTGGGCAAGATACCTGCCGATACGGATGGCAAGTGGGTGCGGATGGAGAATGAGTTCGAGTGCTTCGAATCGGACAACGGCGGATATTCGTTCGTCATGTACGCGCTTGGATATAAGGGCGAGTTCTCAGTTGCCGACGTGAAGCTTGTGGCCGTTGATGCCCTGGCCCGAGAGAAGACGGAGCGTTCGCCGGTGCTTGCCGCGCAGTCGGTGCCGAGCCTCATTCCGTTCGCTCCGCTTCTCGGAAGGATTCCGCGCTCAAATCCGGTCGTGGAATTCCGCTTCTTCGGCGAGCTTCCGAAAGGGACTGCCGCATCCGACTATGAGGTATGTCTCGAGCGCGACGGCTGCGGGGATGTGTCGCGCTCTTCGCTTGATGCGGAGAAGCCGATGATGCTTCCGGTTCCCAAGGCTGGCTCTGCGGACAAGGGATTGCTGACGGCATCGATAAGGTCTAGATCGGAAGGGAAGATCATATTCTCAGAGAAGTTCCGCTATGCGGTCAGGGATGTGCCTGCCGTTTTGGCTACGGGACGAAAGATGAACAATTTCACCCGGGAACTCGTGAATGAAAAATACGCCGGAGGGGATGCCGCCGGGTATCGCTTCGATATGGCGAATGACGGATGGGTATTTGTGAAGGCGGGTGATGGAGGAGCTTCGGTTACGCTGGACGGGGTTGAAATCATCTCATCCGCGACACCGCGCGGCGAGTCGTTCCGCAACATCCGTGCGGGCAGACACGGCATCAAGGTGAAAGGCGCTGCGGCGGATGTTGTTGTCCGTGCCATTGCTGACATATTCAACTACTGTCCGGGCGCCAACAGCCATGTGAAGGAGAACGGCAACTACGACTGGGATTTCCAGGAGAAGTACGTGCTTCCGGCCGTCACAACCCAGAACGGCGGTTCCGTTCCCAAGGATAAGCTTGATGGATTCCTTGCGCGCGGCTATCGTTGGCTGGCAAACCTCGGCACAACAGGTGTGTCGGCGGAGAATCTTGTGAAGAAGCTCAAGGAGTCTCCGGGAATGACCAAGAACGGATATGCCGGCGTCACCTGCGATGAGCAGTTCCTGCACCGTGCGACCGAAATCAACGCCTACACCAAGGGACTTAAGACGTACGATCTCGAGTGCGAACCGTCCCGCCTCATCTACACGTGGTCGGTAGGCAAGCCTTCGACGAAGGTAGTCGACGAATCGTTCTTTGCAACGTGCGTCAATGCATCGCTCGGAGAAGGACGCATCCTTTTCGAGGCGTACTGCCGCACAAAAGAGACGGAGTCGGAGGCGCGCGAATATCTTAAGAACTACATCACCGACACCATAGCCCGCTACCGCGCGACGTATCCGCTCTCCGTCGGCTCCGCCTGCATCGCGCTCGGAAACTTCACGCAGGTGCCGATTCTCTCGCTTGCGCACCATCCTGAGGTCGACTATAAATACTATCTTGATATGCAGCTCAACATGATAGCCAACGATCCTACTTTCGAAGGGCTCGGATCCATCGGATACTGGGGAAGCTACTATGCCGACGAGGAACTGCACCGCTGGTGCTTTGCGTTGATGCGCCATTATGTCGTGGAAGGGAAAAAGACGATGCTTTCCGAAAAGTTCGGATATTCCTATCGCCCCGACCACATCATGAACGGCGATTTCCGCGGAAGTCTTGATTCCTGGAAAGTCTCCGGCACTGTTCGCGCGGATTCCTTCGAAGGTTTCGCGATGTCCAGTCAGAACCGCTGGGGCGGCAACGGCGGCATCGGCGACACGTTCGCCGTGCTGGTGAAGGAGAAGGATTCTTCCGCGAAGATTGTCCAGACGGCGAAAAATCTCGTTCCAGGGCGCAAGTACCGTCTCCGCTACGCCGCATTCGATGCAAAGGATGTGAAGGCTAAGCGCACTGCACCGCGCAGGTTTGCCGTAGCGGCATCGCTCGGCGCAGGCGCAAAGGTGGATCCGGTTCTCACATGGACGCATGTCGACCGCCGCATAAAAGGCCGGTACGGACAGAACGACGGATGCGCCCGCATAAACCTCGGACAGATCGTCTTCACGGCAGAATCGTCAGAGATAGAAGTGTCTTTCGGCAACTCATCCGCCAAGGAAGGCGAAGAGCTCGGCATCAATTACGTTTCACTAACACCATATTACGCGCAGGATCTTTAATGAGCAAACCTATGAACAGATTGTTGATTCTGTCGCTGGCGTTTGTGGCCTCACTTCAGGCCGGAGCTGAACTGCTGCCGCCGGAGATCGGGATAGGCTGGACAAACGGCTGGGTTCGGGAATGGCATAGGGATGTGCCGGGACTCAAGGTGTGTGATTCCAGCAGCGAACTGCCCAATGGATTGGTCCGCGTCGTGCGGAGATGGACATGGGATGGATCGACGCCTCTGAAACAGGTGACTCTTGGCGTAAGGTATCGCGTGCCGGGGGATTCCCGCCGCCTGAGGCCGTTCATTCCTGGCGTGCTTCTCTACGGCAATCCTTCAAACAAGGGCCGTACGGATGGCCGCGTTCCGGTGTTTGCCGGCGAAAGGGGCGAGTTTGCCATTTTTGAAGAGCATCGTCTGCCGATGCCGTTTGCTCTGCTTGAAGATTCTTCAACCGGAGAGTTTGCGGCAATCCATGCGCTTCCGTCTCCGATCCGGGGAGAAGAGCGCGAAGATCTGTGGTGGAGCATGGGAGTCGAGGTGGCTGAAGGCGGCACCGATATCGTAATGCTCTCCGGACCTGTCGGCTACAATCGGCGGCGTTCGGTCGTGAAAGCGCGTCAGCGGGAGGCTATGGTCTATGACAATGCCTACATCACTCTGCATCCGGGACAGGTCGTAGAGAAGACGTTCTGGATCCAGACCGGGCGGTCTGCTGAAGATGCATTTGGCTTCGAGAAGGCGCTTAGAGCATCCTTGGACATCTTCAAGCCTTATGACGCTACGAGATATGCATCGATGGATGAGATTGTGCGGTCGAAGAGAAAGTTTGCGCTGTCGCGCTGGATTGAAGGCCCCGCCCATGGTGCCTGCGGATTTGACATGTACGACCTTCGTTTCGAGTGGAGGCATCTCACGCTCGGGTGGTGCGGATGCGCCGCGACATGCGGCTATGCTTTGCCGGTTCTTAATTTCGATCCGGACGATTGGGTAAAGGCGCAGCGTTCGTTGGATTTTCTGTGCGACGTTTTCACGGATACGGTGGAGACGAACGGCCTGTTTTGTGTTACATTCGACATGAAGACAGGCGAAACCTACGGTGCTGATGCGGCGGCGCATGACAAAAGAAGGGGCGACCCCGTTTCCTGCGGTCAGGCGCTTTATTCCATACTCAAGGCGATACGGTTTGCCGAGAAGCCGGAAGAAAAAGGACGTTTGAACGCTGTGAAATGGCGCAGGTTCGCCGAGAAGGCGGCAGACGGTATGGCCTGTGATATACTCCGCAAAGATTGGAAGGAACCGCTGTCCACAGGGCCTGGATTCATGGTTGCGCCGCTCACGGTCGCATCTGAGATATTCGGGAAAAAACGGTATCTTGCGGCGGCAAAGAAACTTGCAGCCGTGTTCGAACGCCGCTACTTCGGATACGATGAGGTTTATTGGGGCGGAACGCTTGACGCCTCGTGTGAAGACAAGGAAGGTGCGTATGCGGCATTCCAGGGATATGTCGAACTGCTCCGCCATGCCGTCAGGGTAAAGGATTCCGCTGCAGAGCGCAGGTACTCACGTCTTGCGCGCCACGCGATGAACATGATGCTCACCTACACCATGGTTTGGGACGCAACCTATCCTCCGGGACGTCTCAGCGATCATGCGTTCAAGTCCACGGGATGGACGGTTGTCTCCGCCCAGAATCAGCACCTTGACGCTTTTGGCGTGTTGACTACTCCTGAAATATGGTGGATGGGCGATTACCTGAAGGATGACCGGCTGAAAAAACTTGCGAGCGTCATGTACCGCAGCTGCTTCCAGCTTACGGATTCGTCAGGTTCCCTGGGGGAACAGATTCAGCAGACGAATTTCGCCCAGCAGGGCGACATGAGCGACGTGCGGAAGCTACGCGGAGGATATGCCGAACGGTGGACTGTGTTCTGGCTTACGGCGCATTTTCTGAATGCCGCCGCCCAGTTTGCCGAAATGGGAGTTGAACTGTGAAACGTTTAAGTCATAAATAGGAGGAATACAATGAAGATAGTCTGTACAAACTTGCCGACATCTGCAAGTACATTGCTTCTCTTGTCTGCCATGGGATGTGTTCCGCTATTGGTGAATGCTGGTACTGCGACATTGCTTTCCTCCGCAAACGAAAGAAGCGATTCGTTCTACACCGCGTCAAGGTGGAATCCTGCCGTCGCTCCTAACAATCAGGACGGAACCGCCAATTCCGATGGTGCCAACACTGATTTCGTGGTTTGCGACAATATAAAACTCATGCCTCCGGAAGCAAATGTTAAATATGTGTTTGGCGGCAAATCGCTTTCGATTGGAGCCGCTGATCGTTCGTCAGGCGGCATATTCAAGTACAAGGGAAACAACCGTTACATTTCTTTCGCGGATGTGCGACTTTACAAAGGGTCATGGGAGCAGCACAGTAACGGTTGGATGGGGCTTGAGGGTGATGCTACCGTATATTCTCCCGCCTCTGATCCATTTGTATTCAAGTTCAAAGAGCAGTATGTGAACAAGCTGAATTTCCGATTTCATGGAGACAAGGACTCTGCGGTAAGGATTGATTGGATTGCAGAGCATTCCAACAAGAATCCGATTTATATGCAGGCTGATCAGTCTAAAACGTATTCCGGATCCTGGATCATAGGGACAAATGTCTACTTATACGCCTTGCCAAATGCCGAGTATGGCGGAAACACAACATCGGCAATGCAGTTCGGCAAACCGCTTGAGGAGTTCAATCCTGCGGCTCTGGTAATGGGAAAGGGCTCTAAACTGCGTTACGAGATCGGAAATCCCCGCACATTCTCCGCTGACGACAAGCGTGGTCTTACGGTGGATGCTGAAGGGGGGTTTGTCACCTATCATCTAGTGAATGGATTCACGCATGATTTCGGATGGCCGATTGCCGGAAAAGGAACATTGAAAATTACGGGGAGAGGAACCTTCCGTCTGCGGGCTTCATGCGGTGTGCAGCTGTGCGTGGAGGAAGAACAGACAAAGCTGGTGCTCTCCGAAGGAGCTTCAATGACTGCTGCAGGAGG
>JAGBFY010000198.1 GCA_017936245.1 Kiritimatiellia bacterium | reverse complement strand
GCATGCAACGCTTCTTGGCGCATCAGATTCCCCCCAGACCTGAATCTCAGACGGACCGTTCTTCCGTGAAGTATTGTTGCGATCGATACGGCAACGGCGTATGTGGACATTACGGGTCTGCGGCGAGACCAAACCTAGCACCTCTATTGCGGCCCCAGCATTATTGCGAAACGTACATTCCTCAATCAGACAGTTCTCTCCGTCGTTCTCAAAGTCAATTCCGCCCTGATCCGGAGACCCTGAATCGGGTTGATTAAGAAAATGACATCCTCGAATCACTAAACCATTGTTGCTAGAAAGCATTATTCCCATGGTGCCCGCAGACGCATGCCATCCCGACGCATCGAACACACAGTCGGTCATCCATGAGCGGCTTGCGGTGTTGAACGGATGCGGCGAAGTGTTGTGCGCATAATTGTCATGGCAGAATACGCGAGACACGAACGTATCCTTGCCAGACACCGCAAAACCAGATGAACACTGGTACATTTCGCAATCCCGGAGAACGGCGTTTTTTGCGCGCCCTATGTGTATCCCATAGGAGCGTATCGCCCCAGGGGCTGTAGGGCCCTTCGCACCCATCCATTCAGGGATACCATGAGAGTCAAACCGATATAGACCTTCGATGTGATGCGACAGACATCGTTCGACAAGGATGTGTCCACGTCCTTCATTCCGCCGCACCGCTGAGAATCCGACACCCGCATTGCAAAACACAAGATCCCGCACAACAACGTATTCCGGATCAAGAAGAAAAGCACACCTTTCGTTTATATCACGGTTGCGGCGTATCTGTGGACGCATACCCTCGCCGTAAGCCCCTATCTCAGCCCAATTCTCCGCCGAACCGCGTACCATAACGTGAAGCTCCTCATTGAACACGCATCCACGCTTGAGCAACACGCGTTCACCGGGACCAAGAATGATTTTCGCAAGGTTTCCAAATGTGCGCCAAGCTGTGGAATCAGACAGTCCATCGGCGGAATCCCGTCCCATCGCAGAGTCAATGTAATACGTCCTGCCCGGTTTGATCGGCGGATTCCACGCACCCGCCGACATATCAGGCTCCTTTTCTGGCATAAAGACAACGGTTTTTGAGACAGTTGCCACCTTCTTTTTTCCGCGGACAAGCGAAAACACAAGCGCAGCGCTTCCGGCCGTACCGGCATCAACCTTCCACTCAAGCGGAACGGACGACGCTTCTGCAATAGTTCCTAGCGGTATGCGTGACGGCGTCACCTTTACATTCCCGTCTCCGGTCGCCACAAGTTCAAACCCACTTAAAGACATGCCCAGATTCCGCAACACACCGACCAAATGCACTGGTTTACCGATGCGTGGCATAAATTCTCTGGTGCGGAACTCCCCTATCTTGACTGCTTCACTGTCTCCACCGCGCAGACACAAGTCATTCACTTCAATCACACCATCCGATCCAACCGCCAATTTTCCTGAATCACGGTTGGCACGACCACCGCGCATAGCTCGGTAAACACGCCCGCCATCGACAGAAATAGTACTGAATTCTCCGTCCCATCCGGCCTCGATAGCGTATGAGCGCCCAAGCTCCAATCGGCAAGGACTTGAAATACAAGGTTCCCATCCTCCGTCAAGATAGACAAAAAACTCAAACCTTCCCTTCTTTCCACCGTTTGTGGTATAGCGAAGCCAATATTCCCTCTTCTTGTGCGCAATCGTCCAACTACCCATGCGCGGTTCAGAAAGGAACTTTACGTTGCAGGAAATCCTCATCCCGGCACTGATCGACAAATTCAAAGGACTGATACATTCTGGCCCGCGGATGGAGAACCTGCTTATGGCTCCGCGAATAAAGCCCAATCCAACTTTAAGCCCGCCCGCACATGGAATCGGGTTGATTGAGCCGGTCTTATTTTTCCTGAATGTCTTACCGTCGACCGTCAGCCATGCGTTCGTACCATCCCAACCGGCATCAACATCATACCAGCGTCCAGCCTCAACAGGTTCGGAGGACGACACGCGCGGCTCGATTCCATCACCAGTATTGACAAAGAAGCTGATGCGCGAGCCTTCTATCTTTGGATCCACACGCAGAGCGTAGCATCCAGATTTGGAGTACTCCCCCTTCTGGACGATAGTCATGGAGCCTTTTTCATTAGCGGAGACATCAAACTTCACACGGCTAGAAATACGCAGGCCTGGACGTAGATCATGCCTATGGGAGTCGAGGAACACATACGGACCAGTTCCCTCGTCCAGACGAAACTCGTTTGTGTCTGGTGCCACCAAGGAGGCCGCAAGCAATATCGCTGCGAATGAAAGGATCATGGCATCTTCAATTGTTCAAGCAGACGAACCTCGCCCATGCGCAGGTCAATGTCAATGCTTCTGCCACTACCGACCTTGTTACCAGTCGGAACATCCTTCACATCTCCAACTCCCGGCATTTGAAGACAGTAACGACCATCTTTGTGAGCCTGAACAGCCACAAAACCATCACTGGCAAACACCGCTGCGTCACCAGGCCTATCATGATACAGATGGGCGCCCGCTCTCTTGGCTATTTTCGCCCACATCTCGGCAGAGACATCAACCTTCGACGAAAAGAATTCGCATCCCCCATCAGCATTTCTCCGAACAACAATCGACGGAGTTCCGTCCGCATTGCATTCCCAGACCTCATCACCATCCTTGGGTCGCACAATCAGAGCAGAAGAATCCGGAGAAGGCTCAAAATCGAATCCCGTGACCCTTTTTGCCATCTCCAGGTCAAATCCCTTATCCGAAAAACAGGCGGGAGCAACACACCACATAACAGATTCACCCGTCATTTTCTCACGCCACTGCGCATACCGCCTCGCCTTCTCTTCGTTGCAGTAATACGCAACAGGTATCACATGCAATTTTGCATCCAAGGGT
>JAGBFY010000197.1 GCA_017936245.1 Kiritimatiellia bacterium | reverse complement strand
GCGAGCCAGGCGAGGTTTTCGATCGCTTCGTCGGCATGTCCGGGAAGTACAAGAATCCTGACAATGAGCGGCGGCGTATCCTGCCGCGCAGGCGTGCGCTCGAATGCCCATCTGACCGCAGAGCGTGCGGCGGCCACGTACCCCGGCGCGGCGCTTGCGGCGATTGCAGTTGAGTCGTTGGCGTACCTGAGGTCGAAAAGGGCGGTGTCGCACAGCTCCGCATAGCGTTCGAGGGTGAAAACGGATTCGTATCCTGACGAGTTCCACACGAACGGCAGTCGTACGCCTTCGTCAAACAGCGGTTGCACGGCCATGCGTATGAGTGGCAGGTATGGAGTCGGCGATACGAGATTCCAGTTGCTGCAGCGATCCTTGACCGCCAGTTCGCGGAATATCTCCGTCAGTCTTGCGATGGAAATGTCTTCACCTTTGCCATTCCAGCTCCATGGAGAGTTCTGGCAGTATAGGCATTTCATCGTACAGCGCGAGAAGAACACGCAGCCGCTTCCCCCGTCACCGACAAGAGGCGGTTCCTCCCCGAAGTGAGGCCCCCAGCGGAATACGCGAGGCAATGCACCTGCGCCGCAGAACCCGGTCGTGCCGGCTTCACGGTTCGCCCCGCATGAGTGCGGACACAGTCTGCATGAATCCATGGCAGCAGATTATAGCATAGTTCGGTGCATGGGGTTTCAGATCCATCTATTGAATTGCAAGGACGAAGAATTGTGCGTTCTGCCGCTTGGTATGGTAAAATATGCGCTTCCTTTTGTTGAAATAATAATGGAGCAGAAAATGAAAGCAGTTGCAGTGATTGCCGCGGCGTGCACGGCAATGGTGGCTTCGGCGCTTGAGCGCAAGAGCCTTGACGGTCTCTGGGATTTTACATTTGCGGAAGGGGCGTCCATCGCCGATGCAAAAGCGGATTTCTCCGCGACTGACCGCATGGCGGTGCCTGGATGCTACGATCTGATGCCGAAGTGGTACGCAAAGCGCGGACTCGGCAGCTATCGCCGCACTTTTACGCTGGAAAAGTCCACCGATGCGGCGTTTCTGAAGGTGAAAGGCATGGGTCTTCGCGCACGGTTTTTTATCGATGGACGCGAAGTCGGCTCGAGCAGCTATCCGTACCTGACCTTTGAACTTCCGCTCGGGCCGCTCGCCGCCGGCAACCACACGGTTGCGGTTGCGCTTGACAATGCGCTTGAGCAGAACACGCATGATGTGTTCCAGCCCTACTATGATTTCTATCTTTCGGGCGGCTTCTATCATGGTGTTGAGATTGTCTGCATTGAGCGTCCGACCGACCTCGACCGTGTCGTGGTACGTACTCGCGACTACACGACCGGTCGCGTGGAACTCACTCTTGAGGCAAAAGGCAAATCTTTGCCGGCAAGCGTCAGCGCATCCGTTTCGTTTGATGGAGCCGCAGCAAGTGAAGTTGTGTTCAAGGATGGGCGCGCGCTTGTCGAGGTTCCGTCATTCCGCCTGTGGAGCTGTGAAGAGCCGAATCTGCACACGGTTTCCTTGAAGACCAAGGACTTCGGTTCCGCCACTGTCCGTTTTGGCATCCGTGAGATCAAGGCTCGCGGCAAGAAGTTCTACCTGAACGGCAAGGAGATATGCCTTCTCGGCGTGAACCGTCACGAATCCCACCCCGAGTTCGGCTATGCCACCGACAGGAAGGTCATGTACCGCGATATCGAGCTTATGAAGTCCATCGGCTGCAACTACGTGCGCGGTTCGCACTATCCGCAGTCCGAGGAG
The DNA here is from genome assembly GCA_017936245.1 of Kiritimatiellia bacterium. Classification (GTDB taxonomy): domain Bacteria; phylum Verrucomicrobiota; class Kiritimatiellia; order RFP12; family UBA1067; genus UBA1731. The sequence goes on along the minus strand of JAGBFY010000197.1, from coordinate 1,402 downwards.
TTTCTCGATCTGTGCGACGAAATGGGACTTATGGTGTGGGAGGAGTCTCTCGGCTGGGGTAACAACGCCGAGCTGGACGATCCTGAATTCATGCGGCGGCAGATCGAGCAGACGTCCCTTACGGCGCGTATGTCGATCAACCATCCGTCCGTGGTCATTTCCGGCTTCATGAACGAGTTCCATTCATTCACGAAGAAGGGGAAGGTGCTTGCGGACAAGCTGATTGCGGCGATCCGTGCAGAGGATACGGGACGTCTTGTCACCTTTGCCTGCAATCATGCACTTAAGGACATCTGCAACGAAAACACCGATTTCATCACGATCAACCGCTATCCAGCATGGCACGGCAACCGCGGTGCTGCGCTCACGCCGGAATCGCTGCACAATGTAATCACAAACGATCTGGCCCTTTCCATCTCCTATATGCGCAAACGCTATGGCGAGGATAAGCCGATCATAGTCGGCGAGACTGGTGTGTATTCAATCTATGGCTATCATGACCCGATGCATGCGCAGTGGAGCGAGGAGTTCCAGAGCGAATATCTCGACCACTGGCTGAAAGCGGTGCTGTCCTCTCCTGAGATGGCCGGCTTCACGGTGTGGCAGTTCTGCGATTCCCGTACGTATTTCCGTGGAGGTTCCGACATCCGTACGAAGCCTATGGCATTCAACATGGCGGGACTTTTCGATTCCGCCAGAAGGGCTAAGCTCGCGGCGATGACCGTCAAGAAGCATTATGAGGCAAAGGAAAGGAAATGATGTCATGAAAATGAAATCAATCGTCGCGCTGATACTGTCGGTGGCCGGTGTGTCCGCTGCTCTTGCCGGGCCGGATGCCGACAGGATTGCAGCGAAGTGCAAGGTTCTGTCCCGTGACAGGATGCAGGGATTCGACAGGATACGGTTCGAATTCGAGGGTTGCATGGCATGGGTGGTGGAACCGGCGAAACCTGCGGAGAAATCCCCATGGGTCTGGTGTATGGAATGGCCTACCGCTTTCCAGAACCGTACGGGTGTGAAGGAGCTTCTGTCGGCAGGCTACCGCTGGGTAGCGTTCAATCCGGCCTTCGGCTGGAACAAAAAGCCTGTCGCCGGAAACCAGAATGACGATATGGTGGAGAAGCGCAACAGATTCCAGAAGTTCCTCGTGGCGGAGCTTGGTCTAGAAGAGAGATGCTGCCTCGTGGGCATGAGCTGGGGAGGGTTCTATTCGGTGCGCTATGCGTCCATGCATCCGGAGTGCGTGAAGGCTATGTATCTGGACGCCCCGCTTCTGGATTTTTCCACCCTGTCCAGCTTCAAGGGCAAGACCTGTGAACAGCTCAAGGCATTCTATCCTCAGGTGACCAAGGACTATGTCGGGGCGGATGATCCGTTGCAACCGGTGTCCCCAGCGCGAGCG
>JAGBFY010000196.1 GCA_017936245.1 Kiritimatiellia bacterium | reverse complement strand
TCCAGTGCGCACCGATAAAGGTGACGCCGCAGATTCGGCGCATAAAGACTTCTCCGGGGAACCGATCCTCTCCGGTTATCATCCGCCAGGCCTTCTCCTTGTTGTAAAGGATTAGGTTGCGCTTATCGGTGATATCCACCGTTTTTCCACGCTGATAGGATGCATCGTGGTAATCATGATTGCCGAAGATGAAAAACGGCTCCACCTTTCCGCCAAACGAATTCTTTCCCCCTGGGAAAGCCTTGCGCCACGCATTTACGACATTTTCCAACTCCGTGAAGCGTCCGTTGTGGCAAATGTCTCCGGCGATCACCACCGCTTCCACACCCTCCGCAGCAAAACATTCAAACGCTTTCAACAGCGGTTCAGCGGTTGTCGGATCGGACGTAACGTGCGAGTCTGACAAGACGCCGACTTTCAACAATGGCCTCTCCTGCGCACAAACGGCAAACGTTCCCGCGCAAGCCGCAGACAATGTTCCGACAAAACCTCTGCGACCGATCTTATTCATGCATTTCGCCTTTTGCCTTCTGAACCCGCGTGAATTCAGCCGTCAATTCAGCATAGGGCTTCCCCGTTGCAGAAACCAGACCGTAGTTGCTGTTTTCCGGAAACGAATCCGACACTCCTTCAGGCGGCTGATCGGTCCACATGAAATAACAGTAGCCGACGACAAAAGGCATTTTCGCCAGCGCCTGCACATACTTGCCAGACACTTCCGACCGTTCGCGCTGCGTCTTCATCCGGTGACCAGCGCCACGGGTACACGGCAACCCCGCATCAAGTGCCGGAAAGCTCCATTCGGTAATCATCAGCGGAGGCCCCCCGGCAAGACGCCAACGTCCACCATATGCAACATCGATACTTTGACTGTAGGGAGAGCGGAAATTGCGGAACACGTCCTTTTGCGCATCATAGTGCGGATAGGAATTGAACGAAAGCACATCGCAATGACGCCCCGCCGCCACCCATGCAGCGTCAGGAGGATTGCCTGCGCCGGCGAAACGTGCGCCTAACACGAGATGATTTGGATCATGTCGTCTAATCGCCGCGACAGCGGTACCGAAATACGCCTCGGCAAGTTCTTGGTTGAAATCCTCGACATCGCGCTCCGAAACACCGCTCAAATCAATTCCTCGCCGTTTCGCCCAGTTTTGCATATGTTTTTTCGCGGAATGCGTTTCCGGCAACGCCCTCACACTTTGAAAAAGCCCGTCCTTGCGGCTCCCTTTGCCTCTCCACGCAAGTTCGTTATCAAGAAAGTATCCGAAGAGATTTTCAGAATCGCGTTCAGGTGCGCAGATTTCCGCCGCACGCCGGTCGCACCATGTCGCAAACTCCGGATGAAACACATTGGGGAAGGAAGATCCCGGCCGCTGCATATCCGGACATATCCACCGGTCGGAATCTCCGCCTTTCATAAACGAGCGCCCTACTGTCAGAATCCGCACATGAGCCATTCCTCTATTCTCCAGCGAACGGTCGCTTCCCACTCCAAGCAGATTGAATCCCCAATCTCGCAAACGTCCGAGCGTTTCATTTTCCCATTCGGCGCGATTGACATAGGAAGTCTCGTTGTGTTCGCGGTAGCGGAAACGCGGTGGTTTGACGCGCCAACACCCCTGACCGCGCAAATTCACATAATCGACTCCTCGCATAACCACCGGTGCGCCGTCAGGCGAAATAACACGCCAGACCCCATTGGAATCTTTTTCCACACGGTAAAACCCCGCAATGGATGAAAAAGCACACACTGCAGATGCGAATACTATCAAAAGGTGTCGCGCTGTCATTTCACTTCTCCAACATGATGGCACGGAATTTTTCAATATCGGCCATTGTAAAGCCATTCGACAGCACATAAGCGACAATCTTGTCGTTCAGGGTCTTGCCGGGATATTCATCGAACAGCTTTATCAGTTTGTCAAACCTTCCTGAAAGCGAAAACGACTTTTTGCTGTTGAAGAATGCCGTGGCCTCCCAATCGCGGTACATATCGTCTTCGGATACCCCGAGCAGCCCTTCCAAAATGCATGCCAGCGTTCCCGTCCGGTCGGCTCCGGCAATGCAATGAAACACGATCGGATAGTTCTTTTCATCAAGAAACACCTTGAACGCCTTCTTGAAACCTTCGCGAGCATCATTGCGGTTCATGCCCGAATAGCCTTTGGAAACCGCACGCACCCATTTGACTTCAGGCCCGATCGGGGAACCTGTCATACCCCAGATTTCACGGTCGGAGCGCAAATCAAGATCAGTTCTGATCCCCAGCGCATTTAACAGAAAATCGCGGGCTTTGGGCGAAGCGACACGATTGGCGCCCATAGCCCATTCCTTGTGCGGCTTTTCTATATGCCGGTAATCGATTTCATCCGCTTTTCCTTCAGACAACAGCCTGCGGATTTCACCGGCCTGATCCTTGCGTCCGCAATTTTCATAGATGGTGCCGTTCTTGATCATCTTGCGCACTTCCTTTTCGGAATAGAGATTACGCGCATTGCTGTTAAGCCCGGTACTACGATAGACGAGACCCTGACGGATCCGACGACCGTCCAAACCCGTCAACCCACCGAGGTCTCGCATGTTTTTGACATCCGGCGCATCCGGCACGCCAATCCATCGAGGCCATTCGCGACAGGTGCGGAATTTGCCGCCGCCAATAATTTCGTTGCCTTTCTTCGCCGTCCATTCGTATGCACAATCGGTTTCGAGATTGAAGACCTCCGCAGGTGACGCACTCTTGAATGCTGCGAAAACCCTGCCGTCGCAATTGCGCACCACAGTCACATCGCATTCGCCGCTCCCGTCCCATGCCAGAATCACAGGATTCGGACGTGTGCCGACATTGCGCATCCAATCTCGGTATTCCTGATTGTTGAAATTACGCCGACGTTCCGACGCAGGGAGCGAGAAATACGCGGCGTGTCCGCTCTTAAGCTGTGAAACCTCGCCGCCTTCACGCACCGGTTTGCGCAAGCCCATCGAAAGTTTTTCACGTTCCCACCGGGAGGCAGACACCGCTTTGCGTTGAGATTCGGCAAGGATGACGGGGAACTTCTGCACGTACGATTTCGCCGCCGCCAACAATTCGGAAAACCGTTTAGACTCTTCGGGCGACAACTTGTCGGTTTGCGCCGTTTCCAGCAGATGCAGATCTTCCGTAAGCGACTCAAGCGAATGTCCGCTTACGGCAGTATACGCCAGTTCCGAATCGTCGAGCACATCGGTGCGGTCACGCTTGAATCTGGCGGCGACTTTGGCGCGAGAAGCTTCGCCGCGTTCGCGAATGCGGGCAAAGTACCGCTTGACCGTTTCCGCCGCCGCCCCATACTGGGAAGTGTATTCGTCGATTATCGTCCCAAAGGAAAGCCCGGGAAATGACGTCTGGCGGAGCACCGTATAGTACTCGAGAGCCATTGAGTTGCGATAACGTCCATCATAGTCAAAACCGATCGACCCCTCGTTGAAATAGAAATGGAATGTGTCGTAGAGATATTTTTCAAGGCCTCGCGGAAGGTCACCGCGATAGGCGAGATAGTTAGGGCGGAAGAAGAAATGTTTCACGCCTGATTTACGCAAGCCTTCAAAATCTCCGCGATAATCGTCATTCATCGACGGCACGATGCCAAAAATCATATTGTCGGGATATTTGATCCTTTCCCGTCTAGGCGCAAAACGGTAATAGCTGTATATGTAGGAAACCGCCTTTACGTCCTTGCGTTTTCCCATAGCGAGTTCTGTCACCCGGTTCCAGAAATTGAAATACCGGTCGGTCTTATGCAGATAGAACGGATCGCCTGGCGCGTCGGCATCGAGCCTGAGACACCCATCGCAGAAACAATAGCCCGGAGTCCCGTCGTTGGGACACAGATTGATATAGGCGCCTCCACCGCGTTTGACCCAATCTTCAACAACCCTCTCAACGACATTGGAATTGGAGAGGCACAATTTAACCGCATGCGCATATTTCGGCTCCACGCCCCGCACCCCTTCCGGCGACAATCCAAGATATTCCGGATGTTCTTCCCCGAACCGCTTCTGCCAATCCCGGAAAGCATGGCCGTACTTGAACGGGCGCGTTTCCGCATAGCGCATCCGGCGCCCCC
>JAGBFY010000195.1 GCA_017936245.1 Kiritimatiellia bacterium | reverse complement strand
CTCTTTTTTGTTCTTACTGTCGTATTGTCGGTTGTCGTGTCGTCATATCAAGCTTTCGCATTTATTCCATCTGGGCGTATTACCGTTGGTGCAAACTACTGGGCGAGCCATGCCGCGACGGAGATGTGGCGCAAGTGGGATCCGAAGGCTGTTGAGGAGGATCTACGTGTCCTTGCCGATAATGGAATCAGGCTTCTTCGCGTTTTCCCCAACTGGGCTCATTTCCAGCCTATACATGCCTGTTACTTGAATGGTGATAATTTCAATAAAGTGTATGAAACACGCATGTTCGACTCTGAAGAGCCTCTGCCCGATACGAAGTGCGGAATGGCGGGAGTGGATGAACGCATGGTCGAACATTTTGAAGAGTTCTGCGACATTGCGGAGAAATATGGCATTCGGCTTATCGTGCCGCTTCTTACAGGGCAGATGACTTTCCGCAACTACATTCCGCCTGCGTTGGCCAATCGCAATCCTTATAGCGACCCGTATGCGCTTATGTGGGAGGGACGGTACCTTGAGTGCATGGTGTCCCGTCTCAAGGCGAAGAAGGCCATTGTTGCGTGGGAGTCCGGGAACGAGGCGCGCATTCTCGGGAAGAGCGAGAATGCGTTTCAGTCTGAAACCTGGTTGAGATACATACATCAGACGATCCGCCTTGCCGACCCAACGCGACCTGTGATAGGCATCGACGGGCTTTCCGTGCCAGAAGAGACGTTGTGGCCGTCCAGCATGAATGCGCGTTTGTCCGACTATGTGACTACGCATCCATATGGCTTTGGAAGCAATGTTTACAACGATGACTTCAATTCCGTCCGGCCGCTTACGTTTGTCGCCGCCGAGACTTTTGCACTTGAGCAGATATCCCGTAAGCCGGCATTTGTGGAGGAGCATGGTGCGCGCCGTCAGGAACAGACCAGTCAGAAGGGGGTTGCCGACTATATGCGCGCGATATTGTGGAACCTCTGGGCTGTCAATGCCAAGGCTATGCTATGGTGGTGCGCATATGATCAGACGGATATGACGATTGCTCCGTATAACTGGCGTCAACCATGTGTTGAACTCGGGCTTTTCCGTCGCGATCGAACGGCGTATCCAGCGGTGGCGGCAATGAGGAAGTTTGCGGCAATGCAGGCGAACCTGCCGTTCGCCGCGCTGCCGACGGCGAAGACGGACGCCGTGGTGATTTCGTCCGACAGAGGGGTTATCCATTCATCATACATTCTGTCACGCCAGGCAGGCATATTCCCGGCGTTCGCAAGTCCGGAGAAGAAACTTCCGGACGCCGGGTGCTATTTTCTTCCGAATGCGCAGGGGCGCGCCTATCTCACAATAGAACGCTGGGCGGAATTGAAGGCCAAGGTTAGGGCTGGCGCTACGCTGTATCTCTCATGGAACGACACATTCCTAGACTCGATGGAGGAGGTGGCCGGTGTGGAGGTCGCCTTCCGCGAGAGACGTTTCGGGACGGACAATTGTGATTTCGGCGCATTCAAGGTTCAACTTCCGTATTCCGTAAAGCGGCGTTTTCGTGCGCTGTCCGCCAAGACCCGTGCCGTCAACCAGAATGGAGAGGGCGTCTTTTTCCGTAACAGCTACGGGAAGGGCAAAGTCTATCTTTGCATACACAACTTCGAGAAAACCTTCTATGATGCAGCCGGGAGATACGAGGGCGATGCATGGAAGATATGGTCCAGGGTCCGCCCCGTCTCGCGAATCGTCAAGACAGACGCGAAGAACATGTTTGTGTCGGAGCATCCATTTGGTGATGGACGCGCAGGCGTGATTCTGGTGAACAACTCTCGAACGGGTTTTGAAGGAGAGATCAATGTTGCCGAGGGTTGGAATGTGATGTCCTCGATTGTCGACGATGCCGAACAGGCCGAATGGCGAGCGGGAAACCATCTGAGACTTTCCGGGAATGCCGGCATCCTATTGATGATGGAAAAGAAATGATAGCGAAGCTGTTGCCAAACCGTGTCCGTCGGATGTACCTCGGCGGCGGGCGCATTGATTCGTTCACAGGCGTCAAGGCGGACGAAGCAGACGGAGTTCCACGTCCTGAGGATTGGCTTGCTTCGACAACAGCCGCGTTCAATGGCTCACGCGAAGTGGCTGATGAGGGATTTGGTCACCTTTCGGACGGCCGCCTTGTCTCTGAAGTCGCAGGACAACTTCCTATCCTTGTGAAGCTGCTCGACTCGGAAGAACGGCTTGTCATACAGGCGCATCCGACAATTCCATGCGCGAATCGCCTTTTCGGCTCGCATGTGGGCAAGACGGAATGCTGGTATTTTCTTCCGGGAACCGCAGATGATGCCCATGTATATCTAGGCTTCAAGCCAGGCGTGACGCGTGAGATGTGGCGTGCGGCGTTCGAGTCGCAGGAAGGCCTTCTCGACATGCTTCATCGCATACCTGTGAAGTCCGGTGATTTTGTGTTTGTGGATGGCGGAGTCCCCCATGCAATCGGCGCGGGATGCTTCATGGTCGAACTTCAGGAGCCGAGCGATCTCATGGTTGACAATGGCGGAGACAACTGGACTTTTCGTGAGGGGTCAAATGCTGTGGGGTGCAGCCGTGGTCTTGTGAAGCCGGATTTGATCAATGCCGTGTTTGTTGACGTAATGGTCCCGTATAAGCAGGCCGGGAAGAATCTTGCGGTGATGCTGCTGGCGTCTGACCGTTCCGACGCCCATGCCGAGGCGTTGACTGAAAGATACAAGGCGATTGGTTTCTGGAAGGTGGGCGTGTTCGACAGCCGTACTGTGTTCACGGCCGACACCCGGCAGGGAATGCAGCGCGCAAGGGTTGATTTCCGCTATGACCATAACAAGGTCTCGAACCCCGACAATAGACTTGCCGTCCTGCGCTGGAACAGCACCGCCGGGAAGTGGACACGGCTGTCGACACATGACGAACAGCCTGACGACTATATAGTCTCAACCGGCACGTTCACGGATGAGTCGGATGACCCTGTATGGGGTATAGGACTTTTCTGCGTGGCGGAAGTGGAGCCGAAAGGCACTGTCATTTCAGTAAGATAACAGGATGTACCATGTACAACAGACTTAGCCGGCCTTTAGTTGCCATTGCGGCATTTGCGACGCTGACCGCGCAGGCCTTCACCGTCAACCGTTCTCCGGATTGGATACCCGCAACGCCTTGCACGATGATCAAGCCGGGGAGTGCACTTGATTTCTCCCGGTTTGGCTTCACGGAAGGTCCGTGCGGCAAATACGGACGCATCATAGCCAAGGGCGAACATTTCGAATATGAACGCCGCCCTGGAATCCCCCTTCGCTTCATGGGAGTGAATCTCTGCGGAAGCGGATGTACCTTGCCCCGCGATGAGGCGCGTCAATTGGTCGATAATCTTGTGAGGTTTGGCTACAACACCGTACGCATTCACCACCACGAGCGTCACATGACCGAT
>JAGBFY010000194.1 GCA_017936245.1 Kiritimatiellia bacterium | reverse complement strand
TATTTGTTACAAGAGTGGGCTGCGGAGTTAACAGAGAATACGATTACGAGGTGTTTTAAAAATGATTAAAGACAAATTTTATTGTACTAAGTGCTTCTATCTCACAAGTGAGGACACTCCCCCCAAGGAATGTCCCATCTGCCATTCGGACAGACTTCTTTTCGACCCTGTTGATGAGGTGAGGGAGCAGTTCGTTCCCGAATACTGGAATGAGCACCTTAAAGAGAAAATAGAAAATATAAGAGAAAGACAGATTTCGGCAGGCAGAGAGTCATCTACCTTCGGCTTTGTTACCGACCTGCATTGGGCTTCCAACGCAAAGCACTCGGCGGCGATACTGGAAAAGGTGATGGACGCCTGCGCTATTCCCTACTTTTTCACAGGCGGAGATATTGTAGTAGGCTCGGGCGTTTGTCCCAAGGACTCACTCTTCCGTGAGCTTTCGGAGTATCAGGAAAACTTCAAGAGAATTGAGTCGAATTGTCTCATGGTGCTTGGAAATCACGACCAGGCGTATTCCACTCTTCCCATTCCCAAGTACTACGTAGAAAGTCTCACCAAAGACGAGACCTATGAATATTATTTCAGACCTCAGACAGAATATTCCGACCGTGTTTTCGGTCCTACACTCGACTATTACTATGCAGACGACAAGGTACATAAGGTGCGCTATATTGCGCTGAACACTCACGTGAAGGCGAACGACGACCTGAACGAAGACGGTATTGGCAGTTTCTGGGCATTTAACGAAATGGGCATTATGCAGGAGCAGATAGACTGGGTGGCAAACGTTGCTCTCAACGTGCCCGACACCGACTGGACGGTATGCGTATCCACTCACGAGGCAAGCTTCAAAAACATGGATATGCTCCTTGAAATCTTTGACACCTTCCGTCAACACAAGAGCTATGAGGGTGAGTCGAATTTTGAAGACAAGCCTTACTACAATGCGAAAATCAGTGTTGACTTCACAGGTCGTGGCGGTAACTTCGCCGTATGGGCAACAGGTCACACACACTATGACAAGGGAGAATACAAAAACGGTATTCTCGTAACTGCAACCGCTAACGATTCTCTGCACAATTCCGCTTCATGGGAGTTTACAAAGGATTATGCCTGCCGTTGGTGGAAAGGGAACTATCTTACCGTAGCCTATCAGGGAAATCCATGCGCTGTGATGTGTCCGACCTCCGAGGCGTGGAAGCGCAGCGTGTGGAAATGGAGCCGGCAGGTCTTGGATATCGGTGCAAACTCGGTATATTACGATCAGGTTGCGGTGGCGCGTCCGTTTGAATGCTACGATACGAGGCATGGCCATCCTGTCGGCGGCGGAAGCTGGTGGACTGACGGCTACCGCCAAATGCTTGAGCCGATGCATGAGCTGTATTCATCGCGCAATGCGCCGATTACGTCCGAACTTTCCGGCGATCAGTGGCTCGATCTCATAGATGGCTATATGCTTTGCGGAGCCCCTCATGATGATGAAGTTCCTTTCTTTCCAGCCGTCTATTCGGGCTACGCGATATATTTCGGAAGCGAAGAGAACATGTGCGATCCTGACGATACGTTCGAGAGCTGGCAGTATCGACAGTTCACATGGGGTGTTCTTCCGGGATGGTTCGACCGTTGGGACATAGGTGAGGCTCGTTTTGTCCGACAGAGAAACATGATTGCACGTATCGCAAAGATACGGCGTGCCGCCGAAGACTACATGGTGTACGGTTCTCTTGACGACGAGGTGCGTTTCGTGGAGCCGCCAAAAGCACGAGTGTATGCGATGAACTATCTTTGGAGACCTACAAATTGGCCGTCGAAGGTGCATCAGGCAGATTTGCATGGAACTGTGTGGACGAGCCGCAAGGACGGATCACGAGCTATTTTCGTGGCAAACGCAACGCCTGAAAAGCGCAGCGTATCCTTCCTTCTGCCGTGTCGTGGATTCAAACTCGTATCGATTCCAGAGACGGAAGGATGTGTCTATTCGGAGTCTTCAAAGCGCGGGAACCTTGTTTTGCCGCCGCACGGAATTGCATTTTTGATCGCCTCGAAACCTGCAAGATGAACAGGCACTGAGGCTTTAAAAGTAAACTAAGTCTCTCATAGAAGATTCTAATGTTTCGTGTTTGCTCTTGATTTGGCGGTATGCTATAATCATGGGCATGAAAACAACATTTGCTGCAATAGTTGTCGCGACAGCGGCCATGGCCGCTGTCGAGGACATCAACTGGAACATCGACACGTACGAACCGCGCACTCCGATAATCACGGGGTCGGTCGCATCAGGCTTCCATGGTTCTGTTGCGCCGATGAAGCGCATGGATATGCGGGCCGTGAATGCTCTTACGGACGCCAACCGTTCATGGAAGGGTGTCGCATGGCGCAACGAGCGCATCAACTGCCAGTTTGCGCTCTGGACGCGTGAGAGCGCCGAGCAGGTGCGTGTGAAGATATCAGATTTCACATCAGCCAATGGCGCTAAGATTCCCGCGTCTGCATGCCGTTCCCGATTTGTGCGCTATGTGCTTTCCTCGCAGGTCAACCACCAGGGGCATGTCGTCCATCCTGAATCGCTCGTCGGTGACTGTCTTGACACCGCCGACATGGTCGATATGCCTGAAAACAGCTTCCGTCCATTCTGGTTTACGATGGATGTTCCGGCTGACGCCAAGCCTGGAGTCTATTCCGGAACTGTCACTGCGATCGCCCAGGGCGGTAGGAAGATCGACTTCGCCATGACAGTCGATGTCCAGAACCGCATATTGCCTCAGTCGAAAGACTGGAAGTATTTCCTTGACCTCTGGCAGCATCCGCTTGCCGTTGCGCGTTATCATGGCGTGAAACCATGGTCGAAGGAGCACTATGCGATGCTCAAG